>NZ_CP117835.1:3900000-4081481 GCF_029094545.1 Alkalihalophilus pseudofirmus
AAAGTTCGTGAAAGAAGAGGAGCTTTATCCATATCTGCGCAAGGGACCGCACCCGCTGAGAATATTACCGACAGACGGAAGTTATTTAGAACAAACGTTTATTTCATTAATTGGCCAGGCAAAAGAATCAATCACGATCGGAACACCATACTATATCCCAGGACAGCCCCTGCAGCAAGCTTTAATAGAAGCGGCTAAAAGAGGTGTGGATGTCCGGTTGATCCTTCCGAAAAAAGGTGACCATCCTTTTGTGAAAGAGGCCGCTTTTCCTTACTTTAAGGATCTGCTCGAAGCTGGTATTCACGTTTATCAATATTACCGAGGCTTCTTTCATGCAAAAGCGATTGTGATTGATACACAAATGGCTGATGTCGGCACAGCGAATTTTGATAAGCGCAGTTTTCATATTAACCATGAAATTAACTGCCTCTTATACGATGAAGACATGGTGCGTGTCGTTTTGGATGAACTTGAACATGATATTTATATTGCGCAAAGAATGACGATAGAGAGCTGGAAATCTCGTCCGCTTATTCAGCGTGGAAAAGAAAAATTTGCAACGCTGATCTCAGGGCTGCTTTGACGAGGTGGATATATAAGACTCAACCTTGAAGCAATTTCAGGGGATGATCTTTTAAAAAGATGGAGAGATATCTCCATACAGTGGTTGCTGCGGGAGACCTACCAGCTACACTGAAAAGTCCTACCTGCCACAGTGGTTGATCTCCGCTGCAGGTACTCGCTATCCGCGGGCGGTCCGGAAGCCTCCTCGTCGCTCGCGCTCCTGCGGGGTCTTCCTGGTCACGCAGATCCCGCTGGAGTCTCGCATACCTTCCGCTCCAATCAACGGTTCGAGAATGGAGTTTAGTCGCTCCATCATTGAAAGTGGCTGTTCTGAAACCTGATCAAATGAGGCGGTGGATAACAGCAATGATATATTGAAATGAAATGAACTGAACTGAACTGAAATGAACTGAACTGAAATGAACAACACCTATCTCATTCCACTAGATACCTCAACTAAGCAATAACCTAGCGGATGAAAAATGCGTTGACTCCTAGAGCAGGACTGAGATCCCAAAGGGCTAAAGCCCGAGGAAGCTCACTAGCCACCGAAAGCGAAGTATATTTTAGGAGCGCCGCAAACACTATGTTCAAATTAATTTCATTCATTTGTAACCTTTTATCTAGCTCTCTTTTAACCTTAGAGTCCCTCATCTTCAAAGCGGTTGATATCTAATTTATGCCCCATGACAACAAGCATATCCCCTTTATGAATTAAATCGTCAGGCATCGGAGAAATATTCATATCCTCTCCCCGTTTCATGGCAAGGATCGTTACCCCGTATTTGGCACGAACGTTTAAGTCTACAAGCGTTTTTTGATCAACCTTCCCTGTCGCTCGAAGTTCGACAATACTGTACTCATCAGATAAATCAATGAAATCAATAACTTTTTCTGACGCTAAATTATGAGCAATCCGGCGGCCCATATCTGACTCTGGATGAACAACAAGGTCGGCACCGATTTTCTCCAATACTTTATGATGATAAACATTTTGTGCCTTTACCCACACGGTAGGGACGTTCATTTCTTTAAGCACTAATGTCGTTAGGATACTTGCTTGAATATTATCTCCAATAGCGACAACAACATTTTCAAAATTTCCGATACCAATTTGCTTCATCGCATTTTCATCAGTCGTATCTACCTGCATTGCATGGGTAGAAAACGCAACATATTCGCTCACCTTGTCCTCATCTTTATCAATGGCAAGTACTTCATGGCCCATTTCGTAAAGCTCCTTACAGACACTCCCGCCAAACCGGCCTAAACCAATTACAGCAAATTGTTTTTTTGATTTTGCCATCTATAACACTCCTTATAAAATAGAAAAAACCATCACTAAGAAATGGCCTGTTTTCTTAGAGTAAATTTACTCCTGTTACATCCCATTGTCAACCACTCTCTTTAGCAGAAAATGTAAATCGCCTCTTATACGTTTTAAGTGTTTTGGAAAACTTTTAGAAGAAGTAAAAGGAGGTAGTACTTGTGGCTGAACACCTAGAAATTATTATCCGAACATTAATCGCATTTACATCCTTATTCCTTGGAGCCAAATTACTCGGAAAGCAGACCATTTCACAAATGACGACCTTTGATTTTATTGCAACTATTACTCTCGGGTCCATTACTGCTAACCTTGCTTTTAATATCAGTATACCGATGCACAGCGTATGGATTTCTTTTGTGATGTTTGTGTTGATTATTTATATTGTAGAGTATACAGCCATGAAGAACCGAAAAGCGCGTAAGTTTTTTGCAGGTGACCCTACTGTGATTATTGAAAATGGGAAGCTGCTTGAGGGGAATATGAGAAAGATGCATTATACATTAGATTATATGAATCCACACCTGCGTGAAATTAATATTTTCGATGTAGGTGAAGTGCTTGTTGCTATGGTCGAGCCAAATGGTACATTAACTGCTCTAAAAAAACAGGAGTTTCGTGAGGTGACAAAAGGAGACTTGAATTTGATTAGTCAGCCTGAAAAGCATATCGTACCAATCGAATTAATGATGGACGGAGTGGTCATTACTCACAATCTCCAAGAAAATAACATTGAAGAACAGTGGCTTATGGACCAGCTAGAGAAACGAGGAGTGTTAAAAAAGGACGTTATGTATGCTGTTTTAGCACCAAATGGAAAGCTCTATATTGATACGTATCATGACTTTATCCCGCAACCGATCGATAAAGAATGAGCGAAGGCATCTTATAAGATCTGCCTCCGCAACATCCACTCTCGTATTGCTTGATTGCATTCATCCTGACGCTTAGTTGGTACTTGGTGAGCAACACCTGTCACATAAACCACTTCCACGTCATGAGCTCTTTTCACAAAATCGTACATATAGTTATGCATGATGAGATCACGGCTTCCATATAGCAAAAGCAGCGGCATCTTTAATTGATTAAGACGTCCAATCGACTGGTATTCATAGCCGAGCCTGTACGTTTCTGATAGAAGATCTGGATTCACTTCCTTAATCACAGTCTGCATTTCTTTGGCATGCTCTTTATTCTTAAAGTGCGCATGCGGCAAAACATAGCTGATCACATTCATCCATTTCTTTTTGGCAGCCCACATCCCAAGCTTAAACTCCTTGTCTAAAAAAAAGCTTGTTACTTCCGGAAATCCTCCAATCAAAGCAACTCCCGCTGTAATGTCTGGATACTTCAAGGCAAACTCTTGAGCAATGGACCCGCCGTTTGAATAACCAATGATAATGGCTTTTTTTGCACGCATTTTTTTCAATACCGCTCTGATGCATTCGGCTGACTCTTCAATTGAAAAAGCTTTAGCAGCTCCTTTTGTGCTATGGCCATTTCCAGGAAGATCGACCACAACGACTTTCCCTACATCAGATAAAGCATATTGATATCGAAAAGTAAGGTGTGACATGGCAGGAGGATGAATAAACACTATAGGAGTGCCGCCTCCACGCACTTCATAAAAGATCTTGATGCCTTGATACGATACGAACGCCATGCCATCCCTACCTCCTACTTCATAATCATCGGCCAAACTGCTTCATATAACTTATACCCCAAATATATACCGACAATCCCCATAATTCCCGGTAATGCTGGCGGTGCTGGAATTGGCAGTTTAACAAGTGCAAAAACGAACCCTACGATAAGTCCTGCTAAAATAGCGAGTAAAATTTCCTGCATGATGTCATCCTTCTTTCTGAGATGTCTCTCTTACTTTGTGTGTTTACGACTAGATTATGCCTTTAAATAAAGACTTCAATAAAAAACCAAATAATTAATACAGCTTGAACGAGTGCTTTGGCTACAGTTCCGCTTAGAAAAGCAAATAAAGAGGCTATTGCCACAAGTACAGCTTGTCTTGCATCCTTTGTTGCGATGAACTCAGCAATGAAGACTAGAGCAAAAGGTACGAGAATAATACCGAATGGCGGCATGATAAAAGAGCCGACAATCACCCCTACAGCAGCCATCCGCTCACTCCATTTTGACCCTCCGTATTTCTTCACAAAAAACTGACTGGCAATTAGGTCAGCAGCAAACAGTAACACAGTCAAAACGCCAGCCCCAATCCAAAACCAAACCGAAAGAGCCGCACCATCGATGAAGAAAATATAAAGGATAAACCCTGCCCATAAGACGAGGACAGAAGGAACGATCGGAAATAATAATCCAACAAAGCTTAAGATAAATAGAGCTACTATCAATATCCATATAACAGCTTCCATGATATTCTCCCTTCTTCGGACATGAAAAGAAGCCTGATTTAAGGCTTCCTGTTCACTTTCTATTCTAAAATTGTGTTAAGCTCCGATAAAATGTGTTGTCGATCTGATTCTTTTTCAATAGCAGCTGCTAGCTTGTGAGCTTGAGCAAGATGTGCTTTTGCATATTCCGTCTCGCCGAGTAACTGATAGGCACGAGCAAGTGCTTCTGCTACCAAGGCTGCATCATAGCCGCTTAGCATATACTTTTCGGCGATACGTTTATTTGCCTCAGCGTGTCTAAGAGCCTCTTCACCCGAGCCAAGGGTAGCGTATACACGTGAGGTCAGCCACTCTCCACGTGACCAATTGATGTAATTTCCTGTAAGCCGCCAGTGGTAACTCGAAGCCTGCGCAGAATGAATCATCTCAAGATCCTCATCTTCTGTACGGTGTTGCTTATTAATGAGCTTCCGCGTTTGGTTCAACAAGTTAACGGCTAGTTCCCTATGCTGTTCTTTTGTAATATTCATACTTATCCCTCCAACCATCTTTTTAGCTTCATTCATGTGTTTGATGTGCTGGATACAAATGCCCCGTATTCATACTTTATTTATTAAAAAGCTCCCTTTCAAGGGAAAAGGGAGCTCTCAGGTATTACATCTTTTCTGGTGCTGACACGCCTACAAGTGATAGAGCGTTTTGAATCGTAATTTGTGTTGCTTTCATTAAAGCAAGACGTGCCTTACTCTTATCTTGATCTTCTGCATCAATTACACGCTCTGCATTGTAGAAGCTGTGAAGTGCAGATGCTAAGTCATGTGCATAATTTGTGATACGGTGCGGCATTTTCTTTTCTGCAGCTTCTGCAACAACTGCCGGGAAATCACCGATTGCTTTTAGAAGATCGTATTCTTTTTCAGTCGATACTGCTGAAAGGTCCGTATTCTCATCATACGCCAGGCCAAGCTCTTCGCCTTGACGAAGCATGCTGCATACACGAGCGTGAGCATATTGCACATAGAATACTGGGTTCTCATTTGATTTAGATACAGCAAGGTCCATATCAAAATCAAGCTGAGAATCTGCACTACGCATTGCAAAGAAGTAACGAACCGCATCAATGCCTACTTCCTCCATTAGATCACGAAGGGTTACAGCCTTACCTGTACGCTTACTCATCTTCACTTTCTCTCCGCCTTGATACAAGCTCACCATTTGAATGATCTGCACTTCAAACTGCTCAGGAGAATATCCAAGCGCTTGGATTGCCGCTCTCATACGAGGGATGTAGCCGTGATGGTCCGCGCCCCAAATGTTAATCAGCTTATCAAAGCCGCGCTGCATTTTATCCTGGTGATACGCAATATCAGGAGTTAAATATGTGTATGTGCCGTCATTTTTGATTAATACACGATCTTTATCATCGCCGTATGTTGTTGTACGGAACCAAGTTGCCCCGTCCTGCTCATAGGTCTCCCCTTTTTCATCAAGCGTTTCAAGTACTTCAATGACTTTATTTGACTCATAAAGACTTGTTTCAGAGAACCAGTGATCAAATTCAACACGGAACTCTCTTAAATCTGATTTGATTTTATCAAGCTCTTTTTGCAAGCCGTATTGACGGAAAAATTCACGACGCTCAGATTCTGAGACGTTTACATATTTGTCGCCATGCTCTTCAGCAAGTGCTTTACCGAACTCGACAATATCTTGCCCGCGGTACCCTTCCTCAGGCATCTCTTTATCTTGACCTAAAGCTTGGAAATAGCGAGCTTCCAGTGACAGCGCAAGGTTATTAATTTGATTTCCAGCATCATTAATATAGTATTCACGCTCTACATCATAGCCAGCTTTGCTTAACACGTTACACAACGCATCACCAACTGCCGCACCGCGCGCATGGCCTAAGTGCAGGCTTCCTGTTGGATTTGCTGAAACGAACTCGACCTGGATCTTCTCACCATTGCCAACATTCGTTTCACCGTATGCTTCTTTTGCAGATAAAACAGCTGGAACAATCTCACGAAGGTAGCTTTTGTTCATGAAAAAGTTAATGAACCCTGGTCCTGCAATATCTATTTTTTCAATTGATGCTTTTTCTTTATCAAGCTGAGACGTGAGCTCTTCTGCAATTTGACGCGGCGCTTTCTTTGCCACACGCGCTAGCTGCATCGCCATATTTGTTGCATAATCTCCGTGCGCTTTATCTTTTGGAGCTTCAAGAACTACTTCAGGAAGCACATCTTCTGTTGCAAGCCCTGCTGAAATCACGGCTGCTTTTATTTCTTCTTTTAACTTTTGCTTCATTTGTTCAACACTGTTCATCTTTTAATGATCCTCCTCTAATGTCAATCGTACTTCATGCTGCCCTGCATCTTGTCCCTGTAATAAAAATCGGTACTTGATGTGGATCTTACCGCGCTGTTTCCGCGTCGGCCATGTCACTAGTACTTTATCTGTCACTGCCTTCGTTTCCCACGACGCATCTGGTGTTACATACCGGCCAAGTGATTCCTCGCCTGATATAAACGCTTGACGCATCAGCACAGTCCCTTGCCTGATCAGCATCAGCTCACGTCCATCCCATTTCATCGTCGTCTGAACAGATTCTGTTTCTGTTAATGCCTCTTCAAAACGCAGATAATCTTGATTCCCTTTATGATACAGCTCACCTCGTGTGGTGAACTCATAGGAATCAGTATGATCATCATGCTGAATTTTATTGTGGAAGATCATCTTTACCGTTCTCTTCGTTGGTTTATTCATTCAGTCGCACACCTTTCTACAAGTGCGGGGTTTAGACAAGTCTAAACAACCATTCTTCTATTGTTCAAGTTTAGCGATTTTAAGGCTTCGTTGCAAGGCTCTGTTCTGTGTCGATTTTTGCTGGCGATTGTATTCGTCTTAATATCATGAAAAACACATATGTAAGAAGTGATCCAAGCACAAACCCCACAAGAACATCAGCAGGATAATGATGACCGACAAAAACACGAGATAGTAGAACAACTCCCCCAAATGCTAATGCAGCATAGCGCCAAGCCTTCACTGTGATAAGCCAAATAGCCGCAACAAAAATCCCTGCAATTAATGCTTGATTGCTAGGAAACGATGGTGATGCGCCTCTTTCAATCAAAAGATGTACATCACTACTTGCTATAAATGGGCGAGGCCGATCAATTATTATCTTAAGCACTCGATTCATTCCTAGACCAGCTAAAACGGCGATCGTAAATAATAAGGCATACCTTCGTGTTTTCTTCTTTAACCAAAACGACAATATAATCCCTATCATTAGATAGATACCATATGATGAGATAAACATCATGACAGCATCTGCTATAGACGACTTTTTCGCCAGCCCATTTACTGCTTCAAACCATACTACATCCATTTTCCCACCTCTATCCTTTGTCATGAACTACCTATGCAAAGAAACGAAAAAGATGAGCGGCCATCTTAGTCGCTCATCTTGATGTGTATTATTAAATACGTAAATCTTGCCAGAACACTCGCTTACGCTTTTCTATCTATCTGCCCAGCCTAGGATGATCTCTCTGATCATTTTGCTTGCTGTGATTTGTGTTTGTTCGGTTGGGTCATACGCCGGAGCTACTTCTACCAGGTCAGCACCGATAATGTTGATGTTTGATTCGGCAATCGCCATAATCGCATCGAGCAGCTCTTTTGATGTGATACCGCCAGCTTCTGCTGTTCCTGTTCCTGGTGCGCATGACGGGTCAAGAACATCGATATCGATCGTTACATATACATTGCGACCGGCAAGGGTTGGGAGAACTTTCTTTATCGGCTCTGCTACTTCGAATTTAGACATATGCATGCCTGATTCTTTCGCAAACTGGAACTCCTCACGCATCCCTGAACGAATTCCAAATGAATAGACGTTCTCTGGGCCAATCAACCCGCATGCTTTACGGATTGGCGTCGAGTGTGAAAGCACCTCGCCTTCATACTCTTCACGCAAGTCAGCATGAGCATCAATATGGATGATCGCCATGTTGTCGTATTTCTTGTTCATTGACTTGAAAATCGGCCAAGATAAAAGATGCTCTCCACCAAGCCCGATTGGAAACTTACCATCAGCTAACAGCTTATCGACATACTCTTCTACCATATCTAGGCTGCGTGCGGCATTACCGAATGGAAGAGGGATGTCTCCCGCATCAAAGTAGTTTACTTCTTCTAAATGCTTGTCCATATACGGGCTGTACTCTTCAAGGCCAAGAGATGCTTCGCGGATACGGTTTGGACCAAAACGAGAACCCGGACGAAATGATACTGTCCAGTCCATCGGCATACCGTAAATTACCGCTTTTGCATCCTCATAGCTCGGGTTGCTCATTATAAATACTTTGCCTGAATAAGCTTCATCAAATCGCATCGAAATTCCTCCTTATTTCACAAGATCGCTAACAAATTTCGGAAGTGCAAAAGAAGCTTTGTGAAGGTCTTTTGTGTAGTACTTTGTTTCGATCTCATGGAAACGCTCGTCCGCTACTTCTAGAGGATCGTGCTTTTTAGAACCGATTGTGAATGTCCAAAGGCCGCTTGGGTATGTTGGAATATTCGCAGTGTATAGACGCGTGATCGGGAAGATCTCACGCACGTCACGCTGCACTTGAGTAATAAGGTCTTTATGGAACCAAGGGTTATCTGTCTGTGCAACGAAAATACCGTCTTCTTTCAGCGCACGAGAAATTCCTTCGTAGAATCCTTTTTCAAATAATTTTACAGCTGGTCCTACAGGCTCTGTTGAGTCAACCATAATGACATCATACTCATTTTCAGCTTTAGCAATATGCATGAAGCCGTCGTCTACTTGAACATCCACGCGTGCATCATCAAGAGCACCTGCAATAGATGGTAAATATTTTTTTGAGTACTCGATTACTTTTCCGTCGATTTCGACAAGTGTCGCACGCTCTACAGATGGGTGCTTTAATACTTCACGGATTACCCCGCCGTCTCCTCCGCCTACAACAAGAACATGCTTAGGATCAGGGTGTGTGAATAATGGCACGTGAGCAACCATTTCGTGGTAAACGAATTCATCTTTCTCTGTTGTCATAACCATGCCGTCAAGAACAAGCATGTTGCCGAACTCTTCTGTTTCAACAACGTCTAATTGTTGAAAATCTGTCTTTTCGCTATGTAGCGTACGTTTAATTTTTGCTGTAATACCAAAACGCTCTGTTTGTTTTTCTGTGAACCATAATTCCATTTCGCTTCACCTCATCTAATATATTTTACATCGTTTATATGACTGACATCTGTATCTATTTCACTCGTACCTTGTTTTAGATACACACAAACATGGAAGGCAGTAAATATCCTTCCACATGTTCCTTATTTTCATCATAACAGATGAAATTATATAGGAAACAATCAAAAAAGCAAGCAAAATTTCCCCCCCTCCTAACGCCTCATGTTTAAAACGATTTAAAAGAGCCGAAGATGGTAAAAAACGCACATTTGCGCGCTATTTTAAATCTGGATTTTAATGAGGTGACCGAGATGGAAGTCATCATGAATAGAAGAAATAAAAGACGAAGAAGCCTGCTGCGTCTCTTTTTCAGACTCTTCCTTTTAGGGCTCGTACTGGCACTTGGCGGAGCAGTGGCGTTAATGTCTTATGCAAAAATGCAAGGGCCGCCTCCGCTAAGTGTAGCTCAAACAACAGAATATCTAGCTGTTGACGACCGTACAATTGGTGAAAGCCACCGAGGACAGAACCGTTACTTTGTTCCGTTTAACGAGATCTCACCGTATGTCGTTGATGCGACATTAGCGATTGAAGACCGGAAGTTTTACGACCACCTTGGATTTGACCCGACAAGAATCGGCGGGGCGATTGTCGCAAATCTTCGTTCAGGCTCGCGCTCACAAGGAGCAAGTACGATTACTCAGCAGTACGCACGTAATTTATATTTATCTCATGATAAAACATGGGTTAGAAAATGGAATGAACTGATTTACTCCCTTCGCCTTGAGATGAACTATGAAAAAGAACAAATTTTAGAAGGCTATCTTAATACGATTTATTACGGACACGGAGCGTACGGGATTGAAGCCGCTTCTCACTATTTTTTTTATAAAGATTCAAAAGATCTTACTTTAGCTGAAGCAAGTATGCTTGCAGGGATTCCAAAAGGACCAAGCTATTATTCGCCAAACTTTGATGAACCCCGCGCTAAGGCAAGGCAGGAACTTATTTTAGATGCGATGGTTGAAGTCGGCAGCGTGAGCCGTGCAGAAGCAGAAGAAGCAAAGGCTGAAGTACTTGATTACAAAAATAAAGAATTGGTAAGCGGGCTGCAGATCGGACCGTACTTCCAGGATATCGTTGAAGCACAGTTAATAGAAGAAGCTGGGATTGAACCTGCTAGAATTGAGGCTGGAGGATTAAAAGTGTATACGACACTTGATGCCGACATGCAGGAAAAAGCGGAGAAATGGGTTGCACGTGAGATGCCGCCCGTTCCTGCCGCTGCCCAAAACAAGGCTCTGACTGATGCTGAGAGGGCAACAATGATCTTGCAAACCTCTCTTGTGGCAATTGATCCTCGGAACGGTGATGTGCGAGCGTTAGTAGGAGGACGAGATTATTCTGAGAGTCCTTATAATCGTGCTACGCATGCTCACCGTCAGGCTGGTTCGACATTTAAGCCATTTCTCTACTATGCAGCACTTGAGAACGGTTCGACACCTGCATCAACATTATTAAGTGAACCAACGCAGTTTCAAATTGATGAAGGACGCGCGATTTACTCTCCTAGTAATTTCGGCAATAACTACGCGAATGACTTCATTACACTACTGCAGGCCATTGCCTTCTCTGATAACATTTATGCTGTAAAAAGTCTGCTTGTCCTCGGAACAGAGAAACTAATAGATGTTGCTGAACGTGTGGGCATTATCAGTCCTCTGCCTGAGACAGCATCACTCGCCTTAGGTTCTGCCGATGTCACATTACTTGAAATGGTCAATGGCTACAGTCCATTTGCAAATGGAGGACAAAAGGTAAAGCCGCGCTTTATCCGCAAAGTTGTCGACTTAAATGGACGTGTGCTTTACGAGAGTGAGCCAGACAAAGAACAAGTGCTGGATCCTAAGCTTGCTTTTATTATGACCGATCTTATGACAGGCATGTTTGACCCAAGTTTAAACGCTCATGCAGGAGTCACAGGCGGGTCAGTAGCACATCTTGTTAACAGACCAGTAGCTGGAAAAAGCGGATCTACTCCTCAGGACAGCTGGATGATCGGCTATACGCCGCAGCTTGTGACCGGCGTGTGGGTAGGATATGATAAAGCAACACCGATTGATCAGCGGACGGAAGGCCAAATTTCTAAAAAGATTTGGGCTAACTTTACAGAAGATGCGCTCAAAAACGAGTTGAAGCTGCCATTTCAAAAGCCTCGCGGGGTCGTGGCTGTTGAGATGAATCCGCAAAGCGGATACCTGGCAAGTGAAACATGTCCAAAAAGCCGAACGACGTATTTTATCGCTGGAACGGAACCTACGAAAACCTGCCCGGAGACAGCCAATGCGGATGGTACGGATATAATTGATGAAGAAGCACATGAAGAAGAACGTTTGATAGATAAATTTTTTAAATGGTTTGGCCACTAATATGTAACAACCATTAAAGATTTGGAATATGTATGCCGCTACTGAAATATACTTCGCTTTTCGCAGGGAGCTGGTGAGCTTCCTCGGGCTTTGCCCTGTGGGATCTCACTCCTGCTCTAGTCCCTGCAGAAGTCTAAGTATATTTCATCCGCTAAGTTATTGCTTTGTGTGGTTATTAAGCTGAGTGATGTAGTTATGGTTCAGTTCAATTAAAAACACAATAATTTTCTCCCACTTTTTCTAAGCTCACTGATTAAGGGATGGAGCTACTTAACCTCATTCTCGCTTCGTTGATTGAAGCGGAGGTTACAAGCTTCTATGCAAAACGAAAAAGCTTAGGGAGCGCTCCCTAAGCTTTTTTTTATTTAGATTGCTTTTTGCTCACTCTCTTGTTCAGCACGTTCCATTTGCAGAGCCTCTTCATCTGTCAAACGTGTAATTGTAAAGCCTGTCCACGCATAAATAATTGATAAAATCGGCACGACAAAGTTCAATACGGCATAAGGAGCATATTCAAACGGATGAACTGCGAGCGTCGCAAAAATAAAGATCGCACACGTATTCCAAGGAACAAATACTGACGTTAAGGTCCCGCCGTCCTCTACTGCCCTTGATAGATTTTTCGGATGAAGCTTCTTCTCTTTAAAGCTTTGAACGTACATTCTACCTGGAAGAACGACTGAAATATACTGCTCAGCTGTCGTTACATTTGTAAAGAAAGCAGAAGAAACAGCCGTTGTCAGCAGTCCTTTTGATGTCTTAGCAAGCTTTAGAATTTGATCAACCATCGCTTTTAACATACCTGTATTCTCAAGCACCCCGCCAAAGGTCATCGCAACGATCGTAAGCGAGACGGTATACATCATCGCTTCAATGCCGCCGCGGTTGAACAAGCTGTCAATCATCTCATTACCTGATGCAATGCTAAAGCCGTCATTTAATGTATTAACAGCATCCCCAATTGAACCGCCTTGAATCAAAATATGAGAAAGAAATCCTAACATAACCCCGACTGTGAGCGCTGGCAAGGCCGGCACTTTCCTAGCAACAAGGAAAATAACAGCTGCAGGCACAAGTAACAGCCAAGGCGTAATTACAAAATTAGCCTGAAGGCTTGTCATCACCTCTGCCACATTACTATCAATCACACCAGAGCCAGAAAATTGTCGTCCTAAATACCAATAAACTACTAAAGCAATGACAAGTCCGGGAATGGTTGTAGCAAGCATGTGCTTAATATGTTCAAATAAATCAACACCAACAACCCCTGCTGCAAGGTTGGTTGAGTCAGATAACGGAGACATCTTGTCACCAAAGTATGCACCGGATATAATCGCTCCTGCAATCATCGGCGCAGGGATTCCCATGCTGATGCCAATTCCCATACCAGCAACCCCGATCGTTCCCATCGTTGACCATGAGCTTCCAATTGCTAAAGCAACAATGGCTGAGATAATCGTCATGGTCATTAAAAACACTTCTGGTGAAATGAGCATTAAGCCGTAATACACCATCGTCGCAATAATCCCGCCGCCAATCCATGCTCCAATAATGACACCAACAATAATGATGATGACGACAGCCGGCAGGGCAAGACGAATCCCTTTATAAATACTTGCTTCAACTTCTTTCCATGTAAAGCCCGCCCGCCACGCTATGAAAGCGGATACAACAGTCCCTAGAATAAGCGGAATATGCGGTGCTCCTTCAAATACAACAATTGTAAAACTCATTGCAGTGATCATGATTATTAGCGGTATAACAGCCAAGCCAAACGAAATCGGTTTTCTCTCTTTTTCCATATGTACTCCCCCTGCTTCTTCATATCATGCATAATCAATTGCTGTGCAGCCTTCACTATTTAGAATTATCAAACTATTACTTGCAAACTTCATGCCAAAGAAAAACATTAATCTATTAGGACTTTGATTAAATAAAAAGAGGAGTGAGGCAAAAAAAATTTTCTTTACGAAAATTTTTTTTACAAGCTTGTCAACTTCCCCTTTTCTACCAGCTTTTTTAATGTGCAAAAAATTGAGCTTTTTTGTTCTAGACTTGCCCCTTAGCAAAGGCTATTGATTGCCTGCCCCCTTGCTCAATTGATTCGACCAATTCAGTTCCGTAATTTCCTTCATTTAAGAGCCTGTTTTGTTCAACGATATCATCTAGCGGTACAATTTTCTTCGTATCGTTATCAACCATCATTTCAACTGATAGTTTCTTTAGCAAAATGTAGCGCAGATGACCTGCATACTTTTCTTTCAGTTTCACAATGCGCATCCCTTGTGCCAGCTTATCCTTTAAGCTCGGAATATTAAAAGGGTGAACCGTGCAGCAAACATACTCATACTCTGATGTACGTTCTGCCAACTCCCTCATCACTAAGGCTGCAAGGCGTTTTTGGAGACCATTGCCTCGGTAATCAGGGTGTACAATGGAGATTTCCTGATGAACAACTTTCCTTTGCTCACTAGGAGACAATCCTAGGTCCCTGCCTAGATTTTCTTCGTCATCTCCAGGAAACCATAATGCTCTAAAAGCTGTTAAGCTGCCTTTTACAAACACTCCAAGGATCAGACCATCCCCTCTCAAGATCGCTTTGAACTCCTCCTCACTTAGAGGCTGCAAATGTTCTTTATTCTCTAAAGTATCCAAAACAACTTGCTGAACTTCTAAGATGACATTCAAGTCTTCCCTAGTTAACCTTCTAACTTGATAGGTTTCTTTTGTCTGATCCCTTCCATTCATTAGTTCGCCTTTATACATACGAAATTCTCCCCTTATGAAAATAAGCCAAGCGAACACTTGGCTCATTTTCTTTTTCATTTCTTACACCCATCCTCTAAACTTAGAAGCTTCTGCCATCTTTCTTACTCCTACCATATATGCAGCAAGTCGTGTATCAACTTGATGTCTTTGGGCTGTGTCTAGCACATTGTTAAATGCTTTAACCATTTTATCTTTTAATTTACCTAAAACTTCTTCTTCTGACCAGTAGTAACCGAGATTATTTTGTACCCATTCAAAATAGGAGACAGTCACTCCTCCAGAACTAGCAAGAACATCCGGTACGAGAAGAACTCCTCTTTTTGATAGAATTTCTGTTGCCTCGAGCGTTGTCGGACCGTTTGCTGCTTCTACGACAATTTTAGCTTTAATTGCATTCGCATTTTCTTCTGTAATTTGATTGGCGATCGCTGCTGGAACTAAAATATCACATTCCCGTTCAAGCAGCTCTTGGTTTGTAATTGTTCGCTTAAATAATGTCGTTACTGTACCAAAGGAATCACGCTTAGAAAGTAAATACTCAATATCCAAGCCATTCTCATCATAAAGAGCCCCATATGCATCGGAGATCCCTACTACATTCGCTCCTCTTTGATGAAGAATTTCCGCCAAGAAACCTCCTGCATTTCCAAAGCCTTGAATAATCACTTTTGCTCCTTCAAGATCAAGAGCTTTTTTCTTTGCAGCTTCTTCTATACAAATCGTCACGCCCATAGCAGTGGCCGTTTCCCTTCCATGAGAACCGCCAAGGACCAACGGTTTTCCTGTAATAAATCCAGGGGAATCAAATTCGCGGATACGACTGTATTCGTCCATCATCCATGCCATAATTTGTGAATTTGTAAACACATCTGGCGCTGGGATATCTTTCGTTGGTCCGACAACCTGGCTGATTGCTCTGACATATCCTCGAGATAACCTTTCAAGCTCAGGGAACGACATTGTACGCGGATCACAAACAATGCCCCCTTTGCCTCCCCCATAGGGAACATCAACAATTCCGCATTTTAAGCTCATCCAGATTGATAAAGCCTTCACTTCATTTTCAGTCACTTCTGGATGAAAGCGCACACCGCCTTTTGTAGGTCCTACCGCGTCATTATGTTGAGAGCGGTACCCTGTGAACACTTTGACCTCCCCATTGTCTAACTTAATCGGTATGCGCACTGTAAGCATACGCTGCGGCTCTTTGAGCAATTCATACATTTCCTCACCGTAACCTAGATTAGACAATGCCTGATCAATGACCTGCTGTGTTGAAGCTAATACATCTTTCTTTACAATCCTTGCTACCGACTCCACTTTACCCAATCATCTCACCCCACTAATATATTAAAAATACTTTATTGCAACTCTAGTTGATTTCTCTTACTTACCTCATTGCAATCATCATGCCAACTCTATGACTCGAAACAAATACCTGCTCCCCCCTGTTTAATTGAAAAAATAGTATCTCTATGGAAAAAACTTTTAAGAGCGACAAATAATTTTTCGTTTTATATTGAAAATTGAAAATTTAATTTGCTGAATACACTCTTCTTCGCTTAAGATATAAAAAAACGAATTTTTCCACGAGGTGAGCGTGTTGGAACAATACGAGCAAATAAGAAAGCAGCTAACCATTTATGAAACATTAATCAATGAAATCGATGCTGGTATTCATGTCATTGATGAATACGGAAAAACAATTATTTACAACGACAAAATGATGGAAATAGAATCACTTTCAAGAGAAGACGTGCTTAATAAAGACTTTTTAGATATCTTCAAATTTAAAGACAAGCAAGGAAGCACCCTGCTTGAGGCGTTGCACCATCAAAAAGTCTCTGCCCATAAAAAGCAAACCTATTTCACTAAAGGCGGCAAAGAGATTACGACCATGAATAGAACGTTTCCAATCTATGACGGAGAAAACATAATTGGAGCGATGGAAGTGGCAAAGGATGTAACTAAGCTTGAACAGTTAATCAGAAGGAATATGGAGCAAAAGGGAAATACACGCTACACCTTTGACAGCATTATAGGCGGGAGTCAGGCTATAAGTGAGGTGATCGAACATACTAAACGAGCGACAAGAACTCCTTCTTCCGTTCTGATCGTCGGTGAAACGGGGACAGGAAAGGAGCTTTTTGCTCAAAGTATTCATAACGGCAGTGATCGTACGCAAAGACCGTTTATATCTCAAAACTGTGCAGCCATGCCTGATACGCTGATTGAGAGCATATTATTTGGCACAAGTAAGGGAGCATTTACAGGAGCGACAGAAAAGATCGGTCTGTTTGAACAAGCTGAGGGCGGGACATTGCTTCTAGATGAGATCAACTCCCTTAGCCCTGCCCTTCAAGCCAAACTGCTTCGTGCCATTCAAGAGAAGTCAATAAGAAGAATCGGCGATACGATTGATCGAAAAGTAAATGTACGGATTATCTCTACAATTAACGAAGATCCAATCGAAGCGATTGCCGAAAATCGTCTTCGAAAAGATTTATTTTACCGGTTAAGCGTGGTTTCCTTATTTATTCCAGCCTTAAGAGAGCGAAAAGAAGATATTCCATTACTCGTAGAATCCTTTATTGGCAAGTATAATCAGCTTTTTCGAATGGATGTTTCAGGAGTGACAGATGAGGTTCAGGAAATATTTCAGCAATATGATTGGCCTGGGAATGTGCGTGAGCTTGAACATATTATTGAAGGGGCGATGAATTTAGTCATCGACGAAGAATGGATCGATGTTTGCCACCTGCCTTACAATCTTAAAAATAAAACGCACCTTCTTAAGCAAAAGGTGACATCCTCTGAACGTGCAGCACCTAGCTTTAACGTTCAGGCCGAACCACATCACTTAAAAGATTATTTACATGAAGCGGAAAGATACTACATAAATAAAGCGCTAGAAAAGCATAAATACCATAAAACCAATGCTGCAAGCGAACTCGGACTTAGCCGGCAAACCTTGCAATACCGGATGAAGCGTTTAAATATTGAGTAACGAAAGAGGTTCAGTGATCTTTCTAAAGCTATTTAACATAAAGTGCCTCAAACATGGGTTATAGCATAGTCACCGCTACTGAAATATACTTCGCTTTCCGCGTGGAGCTGGTGAGCTTCCTCGGGCTAAAGCCCTGTGGGATCTCACTCCTGCTCTAGTCTACACAGGAGTCTACGCATATTTCATCCGCTACATTATTGCTTAGTTGAGGTATTTAGTGGGATGATTTAGTTAGGGTTCAGATCATTTCAATTTAACATTGCTGTTATCCATCGCCTCATTTGATCAGGTGTCAGAACAGCTGCTTACGTTGAGGGAGCAACTAAACTCCATTCTCGCACCGATGATTGAAGCGGAAGGGACTCGACTCCTGCGGGATGTGCGCGGCCAGGGAAGACCCCACAGGAGCGTATGTACTGCACCCCTATTGTTGGACACCTCAATCAACAATAGGAGGTGCCTTCATCAATGACCACGTTCACCAAGGAATATAAACTTCAAGTGGCTAAACGTTATCTAAATGAAATCATCAGTTATCGAGAACTTGCAAATCAAGTGGGCGTAGATGATTCGACGCTGCGATATTGGGTGATGTTAGTTCGCTATCATGGGGATCAAGCTTTTACCTTTCCCTATACAAACTATTCAGCTGCCTTTAAACTGAAAGTAATTCAATTTATGACCGAAGAGAATTACTCCATTCGAGAGGCATCAGCCATTTTTCATATTCCCGTTCCATGTATGCTTCGCAGATGGAAGAAAAAGTGGGAAACAGCTGGAGAAGATGCCCTTGAACCAAGAGAAAAGGGGCTTTCTACAATGACTTCTAATCAGAATAAAAACAAGGGCAACAGCGACTCTTCAACCCAATCGATAGAAGAGATGAAAAGAGAACTGGAACACCTGCGTATGGAGAATGCGTATTTAAAAAAGCTGAAAGCCTTAGTTCAGGAAAAACAATCACCAACAAAATCAAAGCGAAAGTAGTATATGAACTAAGGAACGAATTCCCGGTGATTCGAATGTTAAAGATAGCCAAGATGCCTAGAAGCACTTACTATAACCTTGTAAAAAAATGGAGCGAACCAGATCCTGATCGAAAATGGAAAAGAAGAATTGCATTCATTTACCATAAGCACTTTGGTCGATATGGCTATCGTCGTATTACAGACATAAAGGAGAAGTTGGAAAAGCAGCTCCAAACATCCTAAACCGTAACTTTAGAGCCGAGAAGCCTAATCAAAAGTGGGTGACAGACATTACGGAATTTAAATTGTTTGGACAGAAGCTCTATCTGTCTCCACTATTTGACCTGTTTAACGGCGAACTGATAACCTATACGCTCCAATCAAGACCAACGTATGATTTGGTCGATACGATGTTGGACCAAGGGTTAAAGCACCTAAATAAAGGCGATGATCTCTTGATTCATTCTGATCAAGGTTGGCACTATCGAATGGCCCCTTACGTAAGGAAACTGAAAGAACATAACATCACACAAAGTATGTCTCGAAAAGGCAACTGTCACGATAATTCTGTCATGGAAAACTTTTTTGGAATCCTGAAATCGGAGTTCCTTTATTTAAACGAATTTGATAGTATTGAACACTTCAAAGAAGAGTTAGAACAATACATCTATTACTACAACCATGTGAGAATTAAATCAAGATTGAACCGGAAAAGTCCAGTAGCTTATCGACTCAGTACCCAAAAAGCTGCTTAAAAAAGTGTCCAACTTTATGGGTCCAGTGCACATAGCGACGAGGAGGCTTCTGTGCCGCGCCCGTGGAAAGCGTGTGCCTGCAACGTAAATGTAAATCAACACTACTATGCAAGGCAAAAAACACCGCTTCTCACTAGAAGCGGTGTTTCCGTTATAGTTCTAATACTTGCGGCTCTTCGCCAGCATTCATTAATCTGATCATAGAAGGCTTGATCTCTAAGACAATATAAGACGGATCCTCTGGTCCATCAAACCATTTGCTAAAAGAGTCACTCCAAATCTTCTTCTTCAGCTCAGAAGAGTCACGAATCACAGCTGTTCCTTCTACTTCCACATACTTATCTCCTAGCCCTTCTCCTTCATACCCTAAAAGAATATGCACATTCGGGTTTTCCTCAATTTCTTCCGCTTTATGAGTATCTTTGTCTGTCGGTGTAAAAAGGGTAAAGTCTTCGTTAAAGAATGACATATAACGCGAGTGCGGCTTATTATTTTTGACAGTCGCTAACGTACCAATCTTTTGGTTTTTCAACACATCGAGAACTTTGTCTTTTAACTCTTGTTCATTCATTCTATACATCCCCTTTAAATAGATTGTACAAGTAGTATTCCTTTCCTGCTGGCTACTTAAACACCTATTTAGTATGGGACAGCGGACTCGTTCTATTCTTTAAACAGAAAATAATCCTGTGTACCAGTCTCAATGAACCCAACAGACGTATAAAGCTTTAGTGCACGAGGATTTTCTAGAGCCACTTCAAGATGAACCTGGCGTCCTTTATTACTCTCCCGCTCCACTACTTGCTGCAGTACACTTCTGCCAATGCCTTTTCCTTGCAAAGGTGGTGTCACGACAAAGCCATAAATCCAAGATTCATTACCTTCATCGACTATACGGAGTTTACCAGCCTTATCTTTACCGGCATAAATAATGTAGGTCCCCTCTTCAACGCCTGACTTATACATCGAACCCGCTTCTGTCTCGCTCATCTCAAAACCTAGAGCGTCCATTTTAATAATATAAGCTAGGTCCGTATCACTTGCTTCTAATAGAGTCACATCACCCGTTACTGCTGTTTTCATCTTGTTAGGATGCCATTTCATCTGGTGTTCAGAAAATGAGTAAGCTGTCGGCAGGCTCCTAGCAAAGCTTTGTCCGGACACGGATTTGGCTGGAGCATTTAATAAAATATGATTAATTCCAGCAGCCCTTAATTGAGCCACCGCTTCTAAGGTGAGCCTTGTAGCATGGCCCTTTCTACGTTCTGTTGGCTTGACCATGCCGCATACTTCCGCTTTGTTCCCGAAACGATAAGTCCCGACAAAAGCAATCAGCTCACCCTTGTCATAATAAAAAAAATCGTGCTGCGCTTCTTCTCTTTTTTGAAGCATATCCCAATTTAACTTTAATTTGATCTCATCATGTTTCTCTACTTCTTCTTGTAATGCTTTAACGTCTTGTAATGTTTTTTTTCCTAGCATTTCGCATCCTCCAACATCGGTGATGCTTATTCCATTCGCTCTTTATTGGAGGAATCCTTTATGGGCATATGAAAAAGCACGAAGGCAAATCGCCTCCGTGCTTTTTCGTGTCCTAGTATAAATGTGTCTTTATACTACCTCAAGTTTACTCCCTCTTTCCAAAAAGCTCAAGTGGGCAGTTCAGTGTTCAAAAATCGTTCATACTTCATCTAAATTTACTATTTACAAGAAAGAAATTATTCTTCTCCGCTTAACAGCGCCTCATGGAGTTCTTTGTCAGAGTGATTCCACATTGCTTCATTGTGTGATTTCAAGAAATCAGCAAGAATTTTTTTGGATTTTTGATCCATATCATCGACAAGAATTTTACCCTTTAATGACTTATCCATTTTATTCACATGTTCTGGCAGACTCTTATATCCGCGACGGATTTCTGTATCCACTGTCATCTCACAGCCCGCTACTCCTGCATAATACGGCTTGCTGTCTTTATATTGAATCGTCACCCATACAAGCCAGTACAGTTTCCCGTTTGGCACTTTTTCTTTATCAGGGAGAAATTTGATTCGTTTTTCTACTGCAGAACGAGCGTGAAGTGCCCCCATGTCTACAAAAGCTTCACCTTCAGCAGGATCAACGAAAATTGGCGAGACATTGTCCAAATTCATGACCCCGGCCCCGTATCCGCCATGACCTGAAGTAGAGTCTCCGCTTAAAATATTAAATCCGCCCGTCTTCTTTTTGAGATTGTCATTATTTAATAAATCCATTATCCAACATCCTTTCGTAGAAAAATCCTACTTTTGCTGCGTTCATTATTCTACCCTCATTATACACAATCCTCGTTTGTTCGGAAAATGTTTGCTAAAATGAATGTATCAACACATTACAAGTATGTATACATAAAAGGAGCGAATCATATGCCAATCGTAACCGTACAATTACTTGAAGGACGGTCTGATGACCAAAAACGTGCATTAGTTGAGAAAGTCACTGACGCTGTTTCTGAAACAACAGGAGCGCCTGCTGAACGAATCTCTGTCATTATCGATGAGATGAAGCCAACGAATTTTGCTGTTAACGGTAAGCGTCCTTCCGATCAATAATAAAAAGGTCTGAATCACCGTTAAATAAGGTGTTCAGACCTTTTTTCTATCTTACGTTTCTAAATATATTAATTGCAAATAAAATCACCGCAATAACTACCATTACACCTCCGACTCCGATAAATGAAGCAAATGTTTGATTTCCTGTCAGCACCGTGAGAAATAAGCAAACCATCATAATCGGCAGCCCGATATTATGAAGCCAAAAATGAATTTTGCCGAGCATGCTTTTACCCGCTTTAGGATACATTACATACAAAATCCCCGCCAATGTCATCGAGGTCCACCCAAGCAGATTGACATGTGCATGCGTGCCTGTAAATTGAAAGTTATAAGTCATCGACATATACATCCCAAGCAATGTCCCAATTACAAAATAAACAACCGAGATCTTAATAAAACGTACGCCCATTCTACCACCCCCTCCTTTTGACTCATATGAATGTATGAGATAAAAAGGAGAAACATACTACAAATTTTGGTAATAGACACTTAAATAAAACAGCCAGGCAGCTAATTTCCTGCTGCCTGGCTGTGTATACTATTGCTTTATGGCCTTTTTTAGCCCTTCAATATACGTATAAGCTTGCTCAAAATCCTCATCTGTGTAATTTTGCTTACGTTTTAACGTTTGAACCTTTTCTTTTACTTCCTCTCGTGTTAACTCTTCAAAATACAGCAATGTAGAAACGAGCTCTAGGAAGCGTGCACTTTGCTCGTTTAAACTTTCAAAAACCGGTTTCACATCCGGTAAGTCAAACTGATACATACTCAGAAACTTTTCCCCGCGCGAAGACAGGGCGTATCTGTATTGATAGTAATTACCTTTATCTTCTTTTATTTCAGCAACAAAGCCAAGGTTGCAAAGTTCCTCCATTCGAAGAGAAAGCTCCTCTGAATAGGGTCCGAACATATGAAATTTATAACGTTCTGAGAATGGGATATTCATTTTCTTAGCAATATAAATAATCTTTTGCAGCTTCTTCCGTCCAACTACTTCACCAGCTTGCAAAAAGACCGCCATGACTTTCGCGTGGTCTTGTAACAACCGTCACGCCCCCTTATTTCTTTAAAATCCGAAGAATCCGCTCTTTTACCTCTTTATGTTCACGCACGTCCTCTAAGCAGTCGAGCGGAAAATACAATTTATGATCTGTTCGTTTTTTGCCGGAAATGGCTTCGACTACATCCGACTCACGAGAAAGCTCGCGGATCTTTCCATTTGGCAATACGAGATGGATCGGCAGCCTCTCCTCTTCTTCACCCGGACGATAGAAGTCATACGGAAGATCAGAGGAGGAATCAACGACTAAATAGTAATCAGGATTAAGATCTGCTTTTCTGAACAGCTCTTGCAGCTCCGGCCAGTCATTCATACGTTGATTTGGGTCAAATTCGACATATTTGAACAGACGTCTATTTAGGAATCTTACACAAAGATCACGTAAAATGCGATCCTCTTCTTCCTGCCAAATTTGAAAATAATAAAGGGTTATCGCCTCATCTAATCGTAAATAATCGTCCAAGCTCCCTTTTCCATGAAAGAAAGAATAAAAATGTTCAGGCTTTTGCTTAAACTCGTAACCATTGAGATGGAGCTCCTTTGCGCGCTTGAAAATTTTGCTTAAAATCACTTCAGCGCTGCGAGTAACAGGGTGGAAATATACTTGCCAATACATTTGATAGCGACTCATAATATAGTCTTCTACCGCATGCATGCCGCTCTGTTTGATCACTACTTGGTCTTCCATCGGACGCATGACCCTAAGTATTCTCTCCATATCAAAATGACCGTAGCTGACACCTGTATAATACGCATCCCTCTGCAAATAATCCATACGATCAGCATCAATCTGACTGGAGATGATACTCGTAATTAACTTGTTTGAGTATGTTTTTTCGATGACATCGGCCACAGCTTGCGGAAAATCAGCACTTACATTTGTGAGCACTTCATTAATTTCAGTATCGCCTAAAATAATTTCTCGCGTCCATTCTTCATGATCCATGTCAAAGACCTTTTCAAAGGAATGTGAAAAAGGGCCGTGGCCTACATCATGAAGGAGTGCGGCTGACAGCGTTAAGAGACGGTCTTCGTCTTTCCAATGTGGACGGCCGTGAAAGACGTCTAAAATCCTTCTCGTAATCTCATATACGCCTAAAGAATGATTAAACCGCGTGTGCTCTGCCCCGTGAAATGTCACATAGGTTGTGCCTAGCTGACGAATTCTTCTAAGCCTTTGAAATTCCTTCGTGCCGATTAAAGCCCAAATTAGTTCATCACGCACATGGATATAGCGATGCACAGGGTCTTTAAACACTTTTTCCTCTTCAAGCTGCCCGTAAAATGGTGTCGTCATGGTTTAAACCTCTCCCAATCACTCATGTATAGTGCCTCTATTATAACGAAAGAACTATGCGATGTCTCTTCTCTAGAGAGGATTTACACCAATATTACAGAAGCACAAGGGGACTTACCCCTTTTTCTAAATCCTTATCCAATACCCTTATTTTCATGTTTAAAACACCAAAAAAGTACGCAGCATCGGGCCGCGTACTTTTTTGTTTAATCTTTTTGTACCTATCTTATGCTTCCACACTAGACTCTTTTTGAACCTTCGTATGCTTTTCTTCTGTACGATCAACAACAACCGCACAAGAGGCATCACCTGTAATATTTACAGCTGTACGCAGCATATCAAGGATACGGTCAACAGCTAATACAAGCGCAATTCCTTCAACAGGAAGGCCGACAGATGTTAATACCATCGCAAGCATAATCATACCTACACCAGGCACACCAGCCGTACCGATACTTGCAAGTGTTGCCGTAAGAACAATTGTTAACAAGTCACCCATTGACAGCTGCACTGCATACACCTGAGCAATGAACACGGTCGCCACAGCTTGCATAATCGCTGTACCATCCATGTTAATCGTTGCTCCAAGCGGCTGAACGAAACTTGAAACCGGCTTAGATACTCCTAACCTCTCCTGTGCCGTTTTCATTGAAAGCGGCAGGGTTGCACTACTGCTTGATGTACTAAAAGCAACCGTCATTGCAGGGAAGAAGTTTTTAAAGAATTGAACAGGGCTCTGCTTTCCTAGTAAAGCGACAAATCCGCCATACGTAATGACTGCGTGAATAAGCAGGCCTAAGACTACAGCAAGCATATACATAATCATCGAAGCAAGTACATCATACCCCTGCTCTCCTAAAGCAGAAGCGATTAACGCAAAGGCCCCGTATGGAGCAAGTTTCATAGCAACTGTTACAAGGTACATCATAATCTCATTACCCTGCTCCATTAACCTCATAACACCGCGTGTTTTATCACCAAGCTTGGCCATTGCAAGACCAACCAATACCGCAAATGCAATGATCTGAAGCATTTCACCTGAAGCAAGCGCTTCGATAGGGTTAGTAGGAATGATGTTTAATAATGTCTCCATTACAGGAGGTGGTTCTTCTGCTGCAAATTCCTCACCAGCTTCTCCCATCAATCCTGGGTCACCAGGCTGGATAATAAAAGCAACTGTTAAACCGATAACAAGAGCAATCGTAGTAGTTAATAAATAATAGCCGACAGTCTTACCACCAATCCGACCTAGCTTTTTAGGATCTCCCATTCCCGCTGTACCGAGAACAATCGAGAAAAATACAAGCGGCACAACGAGCATTGTAATTAATTTAAGAAAAAGCTGCCCGAGTGGTGTTAAGAAATATGCATCTACCGTTACAAAAGCTTCTGGCGCCCATGCATTAAAGGCAAGACCTACCCCCACACCCAAAATGAGGGCAATGATAATCTTTTTTGTTAAGCTCATAATAAACCATCTCCTCTCTCTTTGCTGCCAATCTATGATGTCACGTGCCTATTCTGTTGTCTTCTTACTATTGTCTTATTTTTGAGAATTTTTTTCTAAGCCCTAACCCTTTCCCTATTGTATCCGATTGCAAACCACTTTTTGAAGTGAAAGATTATGGGATTCGACAATTTTCGCCAAATTCTAAAAAGAAATCCTGACTAAAAGAATAAGCCAGGATGATTATTTTTTCAACTTTTTCTCTACTTTTTCAATGACTTGATCCTCATCAGGAGCTGCAACAGGGCGGTTATTTACGAATACAAAAGATTTTTTCCGGCCTGGTCCACAGTAGGACTGGCAGCGGATATCAATCGATGCATCTGGATCGACTTTTTTCAAGCGAGGCACGAGCGTTTTAATATTTGTCGCTTGGCATTCATCACAAATGCGAAATTCATTAGCCATCTCCATTTTCCTTTCTATACTAATTATCTATTTTCTATTCACTAAAGTTATATGTGTAAGCATCATGCCCAAAAAAGACACGGACTATCCACTAGTATATCACACTCTGAGGAGACAGCAATCATTAATAACCGATTTAACACCTATTTGATTACTCATTATTCCTCTATCACATGCTATAATAACTGTTATTAATGCATGTTAAGGAGTCATTACCTATGAACCAAAACCTACTGACTTTTACTAATAAATGGAGATTTATAGATCACTCGACATTGGGTTCTGCCTTTGATGCCCTTCAATCTTTTGCCTATGATGACACAATCTGTACAACAGCCGGTGAGGACGGAATTTCTACGCTCAGAAGCTGGGTTCATCATCAAACTGTTGTGCTCGGTACTCAAGACAGCCGCCTGCCGCATATCGAAGACGGAATTACCTATTTAAAGGAACAAGGATATCATGTGATTGTGCGTAATTCAGGCGGCTTAGCCGTAGTACTTGATGAGGGTGTCTTGAACCTTTCTCTTATTATGAAAGAAGACAAGAAAATCTCGATTGATGCTGGGTACGAAATGATGTTTGAAATGATTAAAGATGTGTTTAAGCCATACGGCAAGGAAATCGAAGCATATGAAATCGTCGGCTCCTACTGCCCAGGCAGCTTTGATCTAAGCATAAGCGGCAAGAAATTCGCGGGTATATCGCAACGCAGAATTCGCGGGGGAGTAGCCGTGCAAATTTATTTATGTATTAATGGAAGCGGGGCTAAGCGAGCAGAAATGATTCGTGAATTTTATGCCCATTCTGTTCAAGGATCGCCGACCAAGTTTGATTACCCTAAGATCGAGCCTGACACGATGGCTTCTTTATCTGAACTCCTTGATACTAATCTTACTGTATCAGAGGTCATGATGAAAACATTGCAGTCCATGCAGCAGATGGGAGCAGAGCTTTCAATGGATGGACTCACTGGCGAAGAGATAGATTTGTATGAGAAAAATTTGATACGCGTGACCCAACGTAACAACCGATGTCTACATATAGAGTAGTCATCGGTTGTTTTTTCATCTACGTTTTAATTTGCTTATTACGGGAAAAGTATTGTTGTAGTGTTTTGATGAAGGAGGAATAATCGATGTCTAAAAAAGTACTGATGGTTGTAACGAACCATACGACAATATCAAACGGTCAAAAAACAGGATTATGGTTAGAGGAGTTTGCTGTTCCTTATAACCTATTTAAAGAAAAGGGCTATGACGTTGAAGTAACAAGCATTCGCGGCGGTGATGTCCCTCTTGACCCGAACAGCTTAGAAGATGCAGATAAGCCAGAATGGAAAAAAGCAAAGGATATTCTGCGTGAGACGAAGAAGCTTTCCGTTGATCATGCTGATGGAGCTGACGCGATTTTCCTGCCTGGAGGTCACGGTACGATGTTTGACTTCCCGGATAATGAAACGCTGCAAACTGTGATTCAAACACTTGCTGAAGAGCAAAAAGTAATCGGAGCTGTCTGCCACGGGCCGAGCGGATTGGTTAACGTTACGTATAAAGACGGAACACCGCTTGTTAACGGTAAAAAAGTAAATGGCTTTACCGATGAAGAAGAAAAAGAAATGCAGCTTGAAGATCATATGCCGTTTATGCTAGAGGAAATGCTCCGTGAACGCGGCGGTGAATTTATATCGGGTGACAAATGGACAGATTTCTCCATCCGCGACGGCAACCTTGTAACCGGCCAAAATCCAATGTCTAGTGAAAGCACAGCAAGAAAAGTGATTGAAGCATTAGAAGACTAATCATTATGCAGCAGAAGCCAAGCGAATGTCGCTTGGCTTTTTTACGTTTCAAAGAAATTAATTGACTATGCGTGCATTAAAACATCATAACAAAAAAGAACCCTAGGAGCTCCTAAGGTTCTTTCGTTATTACGCTTCAATTATGCTTCAGTTGTCGCTTTTTGATTAATTGCTTGCATTGCTGTAATTAATGACAGCTTATACACATCCGCTGCGTTACAGCCGCGTGATAGATCGTTTACCGGTTTGTTTAACCCTTGAAGGATTGGGCCGATTGCATCATATCCGCCAAGACGCTGCGCAATTTTGTATCCTAAGTTTCCTGACTCAAGACTTGGGAAAATGAATACATTTGCTTGGCCTTGAAGTGGTGAATCCGGTGCTTTCTTTTGTGCAACAGCTGGAACAAATGCTGCGTCAAATTGGAACTCCCCGTCAATCACTAGGTCTGGGCGTGACTCTTGTGCTAATTTGGTTGCTTCTGATACTTTCTTTGTTTCCATTGAAGATGCTGAACCTTTTGTAGAGAAGCTAAGCATTGCTACTTTAGGATCGAGACCGAAAACTTTTGCTGTTTCAGCTGTAGCAATTGCTATTTCCGCTAATTCTTCGCTGTTTGGCGAAATATTGATTGCACAATCACCGAATACAAATTTTTGTTCTTCTTTTACCATCACGAACACACCAGATGTACGTTTAATTCCTGGCTGTGTTTTGATAATTTGAAGTGCTGGACGAACCGTGTCACCTGTTGAATGAGCCGCTCCGCTCACAAGTCCATCTGCTTTGCCCATGTAGACAAGCATCGTTCCGAAGTAGTTGACATCAACTAATTTTGTACGCGCGCTCTCTTCTGTTTCTTTCCCTTTACGACGTTCAACAAATGCTTCTACCATCGCATCCATTTCATCGTAATTATTCGGGTCAAGAATTTGAACGTTTTCACCTAAAACAATGCCTTGCTCGCTTGCTTTAGCTGTAATATCTTCTTTATTTCCAACTAAGATCGGCTTAACGACTTGATCTGCTCCAAGCTGTGCCGCCGCTTCTAAAATACGCTCATCTGTCCCTTCAGGAAGTACGATCGTCGGCTGATGTTTCTCAACCTTTTCTGTAATTTCTTTAAATAAATCACTCATGATTTATTCCTCCTTCTTTGCATCCGTCACTTTGTCTATAGAACAAGAATACTCCTCTTATACCCAAAAAGGAACCGGTCAGCACAAGATAATTAAAGTAGAAATTTTTCAAAAAATCTCACGCATTTCAAGGGTTTAAGCCCTATTCCCATCCCTGCTTGAGGTGAAACGCTTTCAATTCTCTTAGGATTTCCACAGGAAAATTCAAGTATGTGTCGAAAGTAAAAGAAGTAATGAAATTATAGACGAAACTTTTTAGGAGAGTGACACAATGAACCAAGAAGTCGTTTTATATGAAGTACATGATCAAGTAGCGACGATTACTCTTAATCGTCCACATGTAAAGAACGCATTAAATGTAGAAATGCATACGGCTCTATATGATGCATTTAATGAAGCAAACAAAAACGAGAATGTACGTGTTATTGTGCTTGAAGGACGTGACGGTGCCTTTAGTGCAGGAGCTGACTTAAAGAGCTTCGCTGAAGAAGACGTTGATTCAGTTGATTATGGCACATATTTACGTGAAACATACAACAAACTGATTCTTCAAATGATGAATATCGAAAAGCCTATTGTTGCCAATCTAAACGGCATTGCCGTTGGAGCTGGCTTAAGCATTGCGCTTGCTTGTGATTTCCGTGTCGCACATAGAGACGCTAAAATCGGACTTGGCTTCATGAAGATCGGTTTAGTTCCTGATGCAGGAGCTTCCTACTTCCTGCCAAGATTAGTCGGCTTAGGGAAAGCGACTGAGCTTGCGCTAGGTGAAATTATCTCTGCAGAAGAAGCAGAAAGAATTAACCTCATTAATCAAGTCGGCACCCCGGAACCATTGATCGCACATTTGAAAACGGTTTCTCCCGCTGCATTTGGTTTAATGAAGAAAAACTTCCGTAAAGGCTTTGATAAGAGCTTAGAAGAAGTACTTGAAATGGAAGTAGAAACACAACGCATTGCTGGTGCGACAAAAGAACATAAATACGCGGTTGCTCAGTTTGTGAACAGAGCATGACATTTCACACCCCGGACTCGCCTCTGGGGTGTTTGTTATTTTTGGAACCGCCATATTTATGGTATAGTAACGAATGATAAGGAATACTTAAGATACGATTACATATATCGCTAAAGGAGTGTTTTATAAAATGAATGAAGCTGCTAAAACGCTAGACGGCTGGTACTGCCTGCATGATTTCCGTACGATTAATTGGCCCGCTTGGAAAATGCTTCCTGCTGAAGACCGCCAAGAAATTTTAAATGAATATATTACGATGCTTGAAGATTGGAATACAACAGAAAAAGCAGGAAACGGCAGCCATGCTGTTTATACAGTTGTAGGTCAAAAAGCGGATATCATGTTCATGCTGCTTCGCCCAACTATGGAAGAGCTAAATGAAATTGAGAACGCTTTTAACAAAACTCGTTTTGCTGAGTTCACGATTCCTACCTATTCTTACGTTTCTGTAGTTGAGCTAAGTAACTACATGGCAGGCGACAGCGATGAAGATCCATATCAAAACCCGCATGTTCGTGCTCGCCTGTACCCAGAGCTTCCGAAAGCAAAGCATATTTGCTTCTATCCAATGGACAAGCGCCGTGATGGCGATGATAACTGGTACATGCTTCCGATGGACTCTCGCCGTGAGATGATGCGCAGTCATGGTATGATCGGCCGCAGCTATGCTGGCAAAGTAAAACAAGTGATCACAGGCTCTGTTGGCTTTGATGATTGGGAATGGGGCGTAACGTTATTCGCTGATGACGTGCTTCAATTTAAGAAACTTGTTTATGAAATGCGCTTTGATGAAGTATCTGCACGTTTCGGTGAGTTTGGCTCGTTCTATGTTGGAAACATCTTAACAGAAGAAAACCTGCAAAGCTTCTTCAATATTTAAGAAGGCACAAGCACTAGACCAGATGAGGTCTAGTGCTTTTTTATTCCTCTGTCATTTTTCTACAACAAATTGTTTTTTCATCGAAGGAAAATCATTCAAATTGTGTTAACATGTGAATAAATAACCACGATATCACTATACACATAATATAATTTAGGACTTATTACTCATATAAACACGAATTAAGGAGGGGTGCAGATTGAATAGTGTATTACCGGTAAGAGACTTGTCATTAACATCGCATATTTTACATGCCTTAAATGAGGCATCTATCATTGCCATTACCGACAACAAAGGGACGATTACGTTTGTAAACGATATGTTTTGCAAAATTTCAAAGTATGACAGGGATGAATTGCTAGGACAAAACCATCGAATGCTCAAGTCTAGTTATCATTCAAGTGATTTCTTTGTACATTTATGGCGAACAATCAGCCGAGGAAAAGTATGGAGAGGCGAGGTAAAAAATAAAGCAAAAGACGGCAGCTTTTATTGGGTACACACAACCATCGTTCCTTTTCTCGACAGCCGCGGCAAGCCTTATCAGTATGTTTCGATCCGAACAGACATTACCGAACGAAAATGTACAGAAGAGTTGTTAAAACGTTCCTTAGACCAACTAGCAAACTCGAATCGAAAGTTACTAGATCATCACCACACTCCATCTCAAACGACAATTCATGATGATCTTGGACAATCGATTGATGAAAGCATGGCTGCCTATCCAGAAATCAGGCAGTTAATGACTCAATTTAATGAAATGAACATACGAATTAATCAAGCACGGAAACGGATTGAACATCAAGCCTATCACGATGCGTTGACAGGACTGCCTAACCGTTATCATATTGAAGAATATTTAAAGCGTTCAATTGAGTACGCCAAAGTAAACAACTCTTCCCTCACACTTCTTTATCTAGACCTAGACCGCTTTAAACTTGTGAATGATTTACTCGGTCATCAAGTTGGGGACCTTTTGTTAAAGGAAGTAGCAGAAAAGCTTTCTCAGACGATTTGTGAAAACGGGATGATTGGCAGACAGGGCGGCGATGAATTTCTCATTGTACTAGAGGACATGAATGAAGAGGAAGTCAGAGCGATTGCAGGACGTATTCTTGATTGTCTTTCCTACCCCTTCGTTTATGCAGGAAAGGAGTTTTTCATTTCACCTAGTATCGGCATCAGCATGTTCCCTAAAGATGGAAATGATATTGAGAGTATGATGAAAAACGCCGATACGGCGATGTATATGGCTAAAGAGCGCGGTAAAAATAACTTTCAATTTTATTCAAGCGAACCAAGCAGTCTTTTAAGCAGAAGACACCTGCTTGAAAACAAATTAAGAACAGCCCTAAAAAACAAGGAGTTTATCTTGAACTATCAACCTCAAGTTCATCTGAATTCCCATGAACTTAGAGGGTTTGAAGCTTTAATCAGATGGAATAACCCTGAACTTGGTTTGATAAGCCCCGAGGAATTTATCCCTATCGCCGAAGAAACGGGAATAATCACCGATATAGGAACCTGGGTACTTAAAGAGGCCTGCCGCCAGAACAAAGCATGGCAGGAACAAGGATTTGTCAGAGTTCCTGTTTCTATTAATGTTTCTTCCCAGCAGTTCAGAGACCCAGAATTTGTATGGCACGTATTGAATGTACTAAAAGAATCCAAGCTTCACCCTCAGTACCTAGAAATTGAATTAACAGAAAGCACCACTCACCATTTTGTTCACACAGTTGAAAAGCTTCAGCTGATAAAGCAATACGGTATTAAAGTAGCCATTGATGATTTTGGGACTGGGTACTCTTCTTTGAGCGCTCTAGACCAGCTTCCCATTGATATCTTAAAAATCGACCGCTCATTCATTAAACATATTTTGACAAACCCTAATAAGGCAGCGATCGCCAAGACAATTATTGATTTAGGACATAATCTTGATTTTAAAATTATTGCCGAGGGAATTGAAGAATCTTCCCAAGCTGATTTTCTAAATGAACATCAATGCCATATCGGCCAAGGCTTTCTTTTTCACCCACCCCTGAATCCAACAGACGTTGCACGTCACTACCAACACCTATTTCATGAGATACCTTTTTTTAATTGAATTAAAAAAAAAGAAACGGCGGAGATAAGCCGTTCTTTTTTATTCTTTACTCTCTTTAATCGGCAGAATTGAGCGGTAAGGCACAGGGGAGCCTATTACAGTAGAAGTATTAATATTGCCATATGGAATTAAGGTGTCTATTAAAATTCTCATACTATTCATTGACGGTACCGCTGCTTTTAGGAAATAACTGACGTCCCCTGTCACACGATGGCACTCAATGATTTTCTCTTCTCTTTTCACCATTTCCTCAAACTCTTGCAGCGGAACCTTCAGCCCGCTTACGAGAATAATTAGCAGAATTTCTCTCCCTACAGCCTCAAAAGATATACGCGCTGAATATTCTTCGATTATCCCCTTCTCATGCAGCCGCTGCAGCCTTTCAGACACACTCGGACGGCTGAGGGCCAGCTCTTTTGATAATTCGCTGATTGTTATCCGAGCATTTTGCTGCACTAGTTCGAGTAATTTGATATCTATTTTGTCCATCACACTCTCCCCTTTACACTTTGATATAAAACAACTATCAATCTATTCTAAATGAAGGATAAACAAGTTTTATTCCTTCATTATACTATGCAAAAACGTCCAATCAACGATTAAAATTAAATATATGATATAGTGCGGATTTATATTGAGGAAGGTGTGATTAGATGAAGAAATGGCTGATGATCTTGCTTGCGATTGTTATCACAAGTATAGGTGTTATTCTTTTGAAGCATGCAAATATTGTTACGGGCGGAACAGCAGGTCTTTCATTAAGTGTGGCATACTTATTAAGCCTGCCATTCGGGGTGACGTTCTTCTTAATTAATATTCCATTTTATATTTTCTCAATGATGAGAATGGGCTGGAATTTCACGTTTACCACCATTATTTCTGTAAGCTTATTATCGGTTGTCACAGGGTTTGACTACTTTTTGCCTGCTTTCACTGTACCGATCTGGGTAGGTGCGGTTGTCGGCGGATTTATAATTGGTATTGGTCTATCTCTTTTATTTATGAATGGGTCATCTCTTGGTGGAGCCAACATTTTAGCATTGTTCCTTCAGAAACGCTGGAATATTGACCCGGGCAAAACGACATTTGCCTTTGATTTCATGGTTGTTTTAACAAGCTTTTATACAGTTGGATTCTTACGCGGTATCGCATCGGTTCTCTCGATAGCCGTTACGGCACGAGTAATCAGCTACTTTAAAAACGAAATTGCTAGAAGAAGAGAAGAGCCTTCTAAAGAGAAGGTGCTAAAGCAGCAGCCTAAACAGCAAGTTCCAGTAACTGAATAGGTTTGGACGAATAAAAACACATTGACTCATAGTCAATGTGTTTTTTATTTTCGTTGTTTTTGGAATAAGCCCATATGACGCTTCATATAGTCAAGTAACGGTAATGGCCTCGCCAATCGTCGTGTTCTCTGCTACATAGAGGCACAACAAAACGCTCCTCGAAGTGAAGTAAAACCTCAAAAGACATACATCAACTTTGAATGGAGGTGGAGAAATGGCAGTGATAAAGACGTCTTCAAGCGATATTGATATGCTCGCTCGGCTGATGCGTGCAGAGGCCGAAGGTGAAGGAGAAATCGGTATGATGGCAGCAGGAAATGTCATGGTTAACAGGGTGAGGGTTGGCTGTCTCGACTTTACAGATGTTACCTCAGTCCCCCAAATGGCCTTTCAGTCGCCAGGTGGCTTTGAAGCGGTACAAAAAAGCTATTTCTATCAACATGCGAGAGAACGGGATAAACGGCTTGCAAGACGCGCAGTGGCAGGAGAACGCACACATCCTGCAGAGTTTGCATTATGGTTCTTCAGGCCAGACGGCGCCTGCCCAGCACAGTGGTGGGGTCAATGGAACTCCGGACGCTACAAAGCACATTGCTTCTATACACCATTAGCATCCGAATGCCCAGAAGTATACTCAACGTATTAATGAGAAAAGCGGAGGGGTTCGTTTAGGTATGAGGGGGATGGAGCTTTGACAATGAGAAGCGCTCTTTGCTTCGTTTGGCAAAGTGAAGCCGCTGATTACCTGAATCCTGCAGCTAGACAAGAAAAGCGGAGTCGACTGGGCTGGCTTGCGGAAATATGAGGGGCAGCGATATGAAGACGCTTTTTGTCTTCATTCGATGCACCGTTATTTCCCGCAAGGCAAGGAGCCAAAGCTAGGCACGTAAAGAGAAAAGGGGCGATAAATAGTGTATCAATCATGGAATCAACAATCACCACAGCAGCAACCAGATAATAAAGACTTCATTAATCAACAGGCTTTTACCCAGCAAATGCAAGGAGCTCAAATGCAGCAACAGCAACCAATGATGCAGCAACAACAGCCAATGATGCAGCCGCAAGGAGGACAGTTTTTCTCTGCTCAAAACTATCAAGTACCTGGTTTTGTTCAACAGCAATTTGGAGGCACAGGAATGCTGCCGCTTGAGCAATCATTTATAGAAAATATTCTACGTTTAAACCGAGGAAAAATTGGTACTTTTTATATGACCTTTGAAAATAATTCCGAGTGGAATGCCATGATCTTTAGAGGGCGTGTAGAAGAAGCAGGCCGTGATCATATTGTGATCAGCGACCCAGATACAGGCATGTACTATTTACTGTTAATGGTTAATTTAGATTATGTAACATTTGATGAGCCGATTGAATATGAATATCCATTTAACAGCGGCCAAGGTGCCCAGTTAGCCCAATATTCGCCAAGGCCAGAATAATAGACAACGAGACGCTTTGAAGAAGGCGTCTTTTTTTATTACCTTTGTAAATACGCGCAAAATTTGGAATTAAATGCTAAACTGTAAGAAGTATTTAATAGTCACATGAATATACAAAGATATGAGGTTCTGCAATGAAAAGACACTTTATTTTATTGTTTATTAGCATTCTAATGAGCGGTTTATTCTTTTATATCTTTAATCTATCCACCCCTCCCCCTGGTTCTGTGTCAGGAAACGGAAATCCTTTGCTTTTACTTATACCTATTTTAGTTATTCTTTTCGTTGGTTTCATTTTTTCAATGATAAAGGTCATCGAACATTTTAGAGTTAGTATTCGTGCAGTTACGATCACGATGATGGCGCTACTCCTTCATTGGTTAGTTGGATTAACTTATCAACGTACTGCATTTGATAATTATCGTGAAGTCTTGGCTGAGGCGTATCAAAAGGAATGGGGCTATGTTGATTGGTATTACATTGAGCAGATAACTTCTTCTTTGCTCTCTGTGCATACAAATAAGCTCTATTTTAACCTAAACACCTATATCATGTTTCTTACTCTTTCCCTGTTCCTTTCCTTGGCATATATTTTAGTGAAACGTTATGCCTTAATGAAACATTAATAAAAACGCGCAGCTTAGCGCGTTTTTATTTATGAGGTATCTACATCTATCAACTATTTATTACAAGCCTCTAACAGCGGCAACCCCTAAGAGCACCCAGCCGACAATAAATGCTAATCCGCCAATCGGTGTAATCGCTCCAAGTTTAGTAATGCCTGTTAACGCCATGGCATACAAGCTTCCTGAGAATAAAATAATTCCAATAAGAAAACTCCAGCCTGCCCCGTTTAACATGCTTGATGAAGTCAGTTTCAGTGCTACGATCCCAACAATTAATAATCCAATCCCATGTATCATATGATATTGCACGCCTGTTTGGTAATTTTTCATCATACGCTCTGATAAACGCGGCTCAAGTCCATGTGCCCCAAATGCTCCAATCGCTACAGACAATGCCATAACAATACTGCCTAGTAAAATAAATAGTTTAGCCATCTTTACACTCCTTACCACTACAATCTAATGTTGTTTTAAGAATAGCACACTAATGTCTAAAACAAAATTTCAAAGTGAAAATTAAACAAATTGCCATTTTCTAAGTTTTTTCATGTGAAACATTTGGAAAAATCAGATAAACTGACAGAAAAGAAGTAATAGGAGGAGTTAGATGAGTAAATTGAACATTCGCCCATATACATTAGAGGATTATGAAGGGTTGCTTGATGTTCAGAAAGAAGCATTCCCGCCGCCTTTTCCTGAGGAATTGTGGTGGAGCAAGGAACAAATAAGATCGCATGTGGAAACATTTCCAAAGGGAGCTCTTGTCGCTGAGATTGATGGAGTAATCGTCGGGTCAGCTACCTCCCTTATTATTCAATATACTGGCGAGCCGCACACCTGGGATGAGGTAAGTGACAAAGGCTTTATTCGCCGCAGCCATAATCCACACGGGGACAGCTTATACGGAATTGATGTCTGTGTAAGACCTAGTTATCGTGGCCGAGGGATTGCAGGTGCCCTGTACGAAGCAAGAAAAGAGGTTGTGGAAGAGCTTGAACTCACCCGATTCTTAGCTGGCTGCAGAGTTCCTAATTATCATGAATATGCTCAGCACTTAGATATTGATTCCTACATTAAAAAGGTACATTCAGGCGAGATTCACGACCTTGTTTTATCGTTCATGATCAAACAAGGTCTGACTCCTCTGCAAGCTCTGCCGAATTATTTAGATGATGATGAGTCTCTTGACTACGCGGTTTTAGTTGAATGGCAAAACAAACTATAATCATAGGCTAGGAAAAAGATAAAATGTTCCTGCAAATAACACGGTTGTCCAGATTAACGACCAGTGAACGGCTCCTTCCACACGCTTTTCATCAAAACGGCTCTTATGGATCAGTGAAAAGATAAACAAGTATGTCATAAACAAAAACACACTGCCTAATAAGTAGAGAAGAAAACGAAATTGTTCTACCCAGGCAAATAAAGGGCCGATTGTGGCCATCACAAGAAAAAGAACAGTAGATGCAATTGCAATCAAAAAGGAAACTTGAGGCATTTTCAGCCATGCTTTATGACGAAAAATGTCTCTATTCTTTTTGGCTTCAAATAGAAATAATAAATAAACACCGATTAAAATAATTATGTAGACAATGAGAGTAGAAAAGCTGCTGTTAACAGCTGGCTCACCAGCAGTAGGCGGCTGGATGGTACGAGAGCTCACCATTCTCTCTAACATAAACATAAATAAGATTACATTTGCAATGACAAGAATTTGAAAAGTAGACCATTTAGCCATAGTATGTTGGCTGCTCCCCTCTCTATAAGATCACGCTTCTCTATATAGACGCATTAACCTCCTTGTCGGTTTCACTTTTTTCAATATTTGGTGAATAAATCCTTTATATACAAAATAAAACCCGCCCCATTCTTCTTGGAGCAGGTTTGACTAAAAGTCGAGTAGATTATCTTTGGGCGGAGCTGGCTCATTTTGCTGCACGGAAGTTGAAATAATTTTTGTCTCGTTTGGATAAGTAGCTTGAACTGGTGTATGTGCATATGAAGCCTCAGGTATTTCTGTCTGCTTGGCAGAGGTTCCGCTTTTAATGAGCTGGCAATGAGATTCAATCACGGCAGTATACTCACGAATTGCCGAGACATCGCCCCTATCAACAGCTTCACGCAAACGACTTACCTGCTCTTCCATCTGATTGACGATCGATTTTACTGAAATATTCATAACTGACACCTCTCTTTTCTCTTCCCATATTATCATATGGAGAACATAAAAAGACAACCATCACGCAGGTTACACATCCTGCACGTTGGCTGCCAAAATAGTCTTTATACCGGCTACATTAATGCCCTGTTCAATATAGGATTTAATTAATCTAAATCTTTCAATGTCTTCTAACGAAAACATTCGTTGGTTTCCTTCATTTCGCACCGGTTTAATTAATCCTTGTTCCTCGTAGTAACGGATCTGCCTTGCTGTAAGACTGGTCATCTCCATCACGACACGAATCGGAAAACAGGCTTTCTTTTTAGAAACCGTCGGATCCACACCCTCCCCTCCTTTATCAACCCTATATTTTTAAAACTATTTTTTTAATGTTGCTAAATAAATATAAATCTCGCGTAACGTCGAAAATCCTTTCTCTTGTGCAAGCTCTAAGCACTGACCCCACAGTTGGGCTGTCATTTTCGCATCGTAGAGGGCATGATGCCTCGTTGTAATAGGAATATTGTAGTAGATGCAGCATTCATCTAAGGTTACAAGATCTTCATCGTGAGCAACCACCCTTGTAAGGAAAGTTGTATCAATGATTCGGTGGGCAAACGGCATCCTCATTAGCTGCCACGTCATATGAGACATAAAACGTTTTTCATGAGTAGCATGATGAGCAACTAAAGTTCCGCCGCCGACAAATTCATAAAAATTATTTAATACATCTATTAATGGTCTTGAAGATTGGAGCTCTTCTAACGTAAGACCTGTAAGCAACAGTACATCTGAAGACGGTTCTTTCTTACATTGCACTGTAGAATAAAAACTCTCTTCGAAAAGCACCTCAGCTCCTTTCATCTTTACGGCCCCTATTGAGAGTATTTCGTCTCCTTTGTCGGGAAAGAAGCCGCTGGTTTCTAAATCAAAAACTATAAAAGAAAGGGAATGAAGAGGCTGATCGAGTACGTCATCATTTTTTAATTCTCTTTGAATCTGCCTCAGCCTTGCTAAGCCTTCAGCTTGTGAGCTTTGCAAGGTCGAAGCATACATACTTGGGCTTAATTTAGTTGATAGCTGTTTGACTAATTGCACCATATGGTTCATTACCATGAGGATCAACCCTTCATTAATACATTTTCAATATATTGATACAGCTCGTGCCCCTCACGCACCCATTCTTTTAGACGCTGTTTGTCAGAAGAAGATAGGCGGTCAACATTAACAAAGTGAATCCCAGCATATTCTTTGTGGCCACGTTGAAAAGAAAGCCGGTGAGTGAGCAATTCTTGAAAAGAAAGCTGATGGCTTTTTATATGACCATAAGCCGCAGGAAGCTTCTTCATCCTCTCAAGGGTAGAGGTCGCCATAATGTTTTCTTTTAACGCAAGGAGGCGCAGTCCATTCACGTAAGGAAAGAGAACCGTTTGCTTGAGGTCAAATTTACCTTGGTGAATTCCTTTTGGCTCTGTTAATAATTGACCGAAAAAGCCGATTCCTTTTTTCACTCTCCCTGTGTTTTCCGTTAACCGCTTAAGAAGATCTGGTTTTGCTTTCAAATGATGCTGCAAACGCTCTTTCAACTCAATAATATAATCAGCTTCACCCATAAAATGTCTGGCATCAGCTAATGTTAACACATAACGAAGCGTCTCCCAGGTATCCTCTTTTACCCACTGATCGATTTGCTTTTGCCACGCAGCCCTCGACTTACACCAGCGTTTTGTTGAAGCCATTACTTTACCGTCACACTCTTCATAGCCGGCTGCCTTCAGCTCTAAGGTAATTTCACCGCCAAGCCTCATAAAATAATCTTCAAATTCATTAGAGTCATCGTCATAGACGATTCCATGATCTTGGTCACTATAATAAGACTGCTCAAGCCTGCCTGCACTTCCCATTACAAAGAAAGCAAAGTGAGCAGGAGGACTTCCCCACTCACTTTCAACAGTTTTCAATGCCCGGCACACTGCATGCTCCATCATTCGTTCATGAATATCTTGCAGCTTGCTCGGTTTTACTTCATTCAATGCTGATTGCCTTAAACCTTCATCACGGTGCTCATCTTCGATAAAAGAGACCTTCTTGGAAACAGACATCCTATGCTCCTGCTTTTTCTTCTTTTTCCGGCATGCTTTCAGGATATCCATAGCTTCCGTGTTCACTTAAATCAAGACCAAGAATTTCTTCTTCTTCAGATACACGCAGGCCTCCGACAATCGCTTTTGTCACTAACAACAATACATAAGATGCGATAAAAGCAAATGCTCCGCAAACGACTACGCTCAATGCTTGAACACCTAATTGAGAAAATCCACCGCCATAAAATAAACCGGCACTTCCGCCATTTAATGCTGCTAGTTCTGGTGTAGCAAAGAATCCAGTTGAGATTGTACCCCAAACACCAGCAACACCGTGTACAGACAGCGCAAAGATTGGATCGTCAATTTTTGCTTTATCAAAGAATTTCATACTGAAGAATACGATTAGTCCGCCAATAAGACCGATAATAACTGCTGCCCAAGGAGCAACGAATGCACAAGATGCTGTAATGGCTACAAGACCTGCCAATGCCCCGTTTAACATCGTCGGAACATCTGATTTACCGAGAATTGCCCAGGCAATAAATAGAGCGGCTACTGCACCAGCAGCTGCTGCAAGCTGAGTGTTTAATGCAACATATCCGAAGAATGCCCCGTCTACACCTAATGTACTACCTGCGTTAAATCCGAACCAACCAACCCATAAAATTAAAACCCCTAATGCTGTATACACCTGGTTATGCCCTGCTAAATCATTTACTGAACCATCTTTATTGAACTTTCCAAGACGAGGCTTCAATAGAATCGTTGCTGCAAGGGCCGCCATTGCACCTGTTAAATGAACAACCGTTGAACCTGCGAAATCTTGCTTACCAAGCTCAGCTAACCAGCCGTCACCCCAAATCCAGTGCGCAACAATTGGATACACAAATGCCGAGAATAATACGGCAAATACGATATATGCAGATAATTTCGCACGCTCAGCAAATCCTCCGAAGGCAATCGTTAAAGCAATAGCTGCAAATGCCAGCTGGAAAAAGAAATCAATCGATCCTGCTAAGCCATCAAACATCGTGGTGAAATCTCCGAAGAAGAAATCACTTAGTCCAATAAATAAATTCCCTTCGCCATATATAAATCCATAACCTACTGCCCAGAATACGAGTGATGCAATCCCAATTGTAAAAATGGTTTTCCCTGCAATATGCCCTGCATTCTTCATTCTGGTTGAACCTGCTTCAAGCAAGATAAACCCACCTTGCATTAACATGACAAGCACCGCACAAACCATTACCCACAGGTTATTCATCAAAAATAATTCATCCATCTTCTGACTCCCCCTTTGTTTTTGAAGCTGCTTACTCTGTTCGTCATGTAAGCTAACATCTGTTGTTAAGTCCTATTATACGTTTTGAATATTCAGAATCTACTGTCTTGTAAGATAAGCTGACATGGTTTCTGTTTACCCTCACAACCATGAAAACGCTTAATACATTGGGGTTTCAGTCATTTTACTAAAAGTACCAGAATGAAAAATGTGATTAGAGAAAGAGTAACAAAGGGGGATTTTCGTCTTCCTCTAAAGAGACAGGGAGGTTTTATGATGAACCAGCCAAATCAATTAAACCAACAACAGCAAATGATGAATCAATCTCAAATGCAGTCAAATCAATTGCAGTCAAATCAGTTACCGCAAAACATGAGCCATGGAGGCCACGAAGTATTTGATGCGCATGAGATTATCGCAGAAATGATTAACGTCCTTGATCAATATATGATGTTCCGTTCATTTATGAAGGATCAAGAGTTAATTGACATTCTTGATCGCCAGTACGCTTTTATTGAGAGTCAATATAATTTAATCGTAGATGCATTTTCTACGGGATCGAAGCCACAAGGCGGATCGACAGATGTATATAAAATGACTCAATCCAATGATGTCGTATTCGGTATCAGCCCAACGCAGCCGAAAAAGCCTAACCGCTCCATTTCAGAAATTAAAGAAGCTGGCTTATCTGCACATATGTTAGGACTTCTTAAGACAACAGCCTCTACAATGACAATGACTTCAGTTGAGATGACGAACCCTGTACTGCGCAGGATTTTAGCAGATACAGTTCCAAATATGATTGAGATGGCTTATGAAGTGTTTTTATACCAAAATAAACACGGATATTATCAAGTACCTCAGTTAAAGCAGCAAGATATGCAAACAATGACACAAGCTTATGCTAAAACAACCGCACCGCCGCAAATGCCAAATGGCGGCGAAAATCAAACGCAGCAACAACAACAGCCTTTCATGCAATAACATAAACCCGTAGTGAGAATTCACTACGGGTTTGTTTTAGGTTTCTCGGCAAACCACTTGATCAAAAAAGGCAGTACAAGAAATAAGGCTAGAACTCTAAGCATTTGCAAGGTGGCGACCATTGTCGGTTCAATAGCAAGCATCGTAGCTGTTGAAGCCATTTCAGCGGCTCCTGCAGGAACTATGCTTAAGAGGCTTGTCGAATAGTTGATAGGAGTGAGGAAAAAGAAGATCGCAGCAAGCCCAAAGCTCATCAAAAAGTATAAAGCGAGTGTAAGCGCACTTGCCCCGCCTACCTGTTTTATTTCCTGAAAGGTTTCACGGTCAAACCGCATCCCAATAATGGCCCCCATTAACGCTTGCGCAAGCCCCGTCACAAAAAACGGCATCTCAGAAGCAGGAATCACCCATTGATGCACAGAAAAACCAAGGACAATAGCAAAAAACAAAGCAGAACCTGGGAACCTTACTCTAGCCCCTAACCATAAAGTGACAATCACAACCACGATTAACGCAGCAATCGCTGTACTTCCACTTGTGAATGATACACCGTTTGAAGAAAGACCTGAATTTACAACTGGATGGCTCAAACCGACTATAAACGGAATAATGAAGACAAACAAAGTAATTCTTGTTGTATGAAAAGCTGCCACAAGCCGCTGGTCCGCTCCATATTCCTTACTCAGAGCAATCACCTCTGAAGCCCCTCCAGGCATACAGCAAAAGAAAGCCGTGTTGGGGTGCATGCCTGTATATTTCAATAAAAATCTCCCTAAAAGAATACCGCCCACAATCGTTAAAATAAGGGTAATCAAAAATGGCCCGATTAACATGTGGTAAGTAAGAAATTGTTCGGGGACCACCATAAATCCAATATTTCCGCCTATTAGCGCTAATGATACTTTAAAAAGAGAATCTGAAAAGAATAGTTTTTTAATATAAAACGCACTAACAATACCTGTCACTAATGAACCTAATAGCCACCCTGCAGGAACATTCAAGTAAGAAAAAGCAGCTCCAACAAGGGCTGCAATGATAAGAAAAGTTGCTTTTTGCAGCATGCAAACCGCTCCTTATATAATTAACGATGAAAAGCCTTCAATCCACATTAATTGAAGGCTTCTGTCCTATTAAAAGTCAAAGGTCTCCGGGTCCGGACCATAACGCTTATCTTCATTTAACTCATCAAGCTTTCTAATTTCTTCTTGTGTCAATTCAAAATCAAAGATCTGGCTGTTTTCGATAATCCGTGACTCTGTTACAGATTTTGGGATCGTTACGACTTCATGTTCGATATTCCAGCGCAATAAGACCTGTGCAGGGGTTTTGTTATGAGCATTCGCTATCTCTTGGACAGTTGGATTAGAGAAGATGTCGCCCTTTGTCAATGGCCGCCAAGCCTCAACTTGAATCCCTTGCTCCTTACAATACTTCCTTAGATCTTCTTGCAATAAATAGGGATGAAACTCAATTTGATTCACCATAGGCTTGATTTCAGCTGTTTTTAGCAGCTCTTCTAAATGAGTTACATTAAAGTTACTTACACCGATCGCACGAACTTTTCCTGCTTTATACAACGTCTCAAGCGCTTTCCACGTATCCTTAAATTTATCCTCAACCGGCCAGTGTACTAAATAAAGATCCAGTACATCGAGCCCGAGCTTGTTCATGCTTTGATCGAATGCACGAAGAGCAGACTCATACCCTTGATCGTCATTCCACACTTTAGTCGTAATGAAAAGCTCTTCTCTTGCCACTCCGCTTTTCTTAATGGCGCTGCCAACACCTTCTTCATTATAATAAACAGCTGCCGTATCAATGCTTCGATACCCTGCTTTAATCGCTTTAATAACTGCTTGTTCTACTTCAGCTCCGTCTTCAGCTTTGTACACCCCTAGACCAAGCCACGGCATTTTCACTCCATTATTGAGTGTTGCGTACGCTGTACTTGCATTCATAACTATCAGCTCCTTTTCAAATTAATTATTCTCAACTAAGATTTATACCATTTGGACAGGAGAATTAAAAAAATGATCGTTGTAACGCTTAATGCGAGAACCATTAAATGGGCATCCATCATTCGGTTCGCTTGAACAGCATCATAAATGGCAATGGACAAGGTTTGCGTCTTTCCGGGGATATTCCCTGCGACCATAATCGTCGCACCAAACTCCCCCATCGCCCTCGCAAACCCTAATACAAGACCTGCTAAAATCCCTTTATAAGCGAGCGGTGCAATAATATACCGTAGTAATTGAAGGCCATGAGCACCGTCTAGTTTTGCTGCATCAAGTACCGATGTGGAAATGGACTCAAACGATGCCTGTATCGGGCGGATTAAGAGCGGAAGGGCCGCAATAGCAGCTGCAATAACCGCCGCTTTCCATGTAAAAACAATCGGTTCCCCTGTTAACCCTTCTACCCACTGACCTATGAAGCTGTTCCTGCCAAGCGAGATAAGTAAATAGTATCCAAGGACGGTTGGAGGAACGATTAAAGGAATCGTAACTAACACAGAAAGCAGTCTTGTAAGCCTGGTTTTATGAAAAGCAAACCACCAAGCAAGCAACATTCCAATGACGAACGCAAACGCGGTGGCGATCATTGATATTCGAAGCGATAACAGTAAAGGTGTTAAGATCGTCTCCATTACGGCAGGTCAAACCCGTATTTCACTAAAATTTCTTGTCCGCGTTTTCCTGTTAAATACTCGATGAATTGCTTACTTTCTTCCTCCTTAGATGAAACAGCTGGAATTCCCAGTGCCTGAATAATCGGCTCATGTGCAGCCTCATCAACAAGTTGATACTCATAATCTGTATCACTTACTAAAGCCAAGGCTACCATACCAACATCAGCATTACCTGACTCAACATATTGATAGGCTTGTCTAATATTTTCCGCATAGACGAGCTTTTCTTCTATCTGCTCCCAAATTCCCCATGACTCTAATGTCTCTTTAGCTGCCTTTCCGTAAGGCGCGTGTTCAGGGTTAGCAATCGCAATGGTCCCTACCTCATCGCTTAAAAGATATTGCTGCGCTTGCCCGCTTTCTAATAAGAGACTTTCCTCTTCATACATCAATACATTACGGCCAATGGCATAATAGTGTTTTGAATCAGCCAGTATTGCTTCTTGCTCAATCAACTCATCAATATACGATTCATGTGCAGCTAAAAACAAATCATAAGGCGCACCCTCGTTGATTTGCTGAGTAATCAATCCAGTAGAACCAAACGTAAACTCAAGAGGAATCCCCGTCTCATTTGTAAATTCCTCCCCCGCCTCCGTCAATGCATGATACAAATCGGATGCAGCTGCAATATATAACGGTTCATCTTCATCATTTGCGTTAGTACAGCCTGTCAAAATAAATACATGTAAAATAAAGAGTGTGCCAATTAGTTTATTTATCATCTTGCTTTTAGCCTTTCTATTGTGGTCTGTCATTTGTGGTCTGTCATTTGTCATCTGTTTATAAATAGTATGTACAACCTACTCTATTCTACCTTTTTCCAAATTCCATTTGAAGGCATTTGCTCATTTTTAAAAATATTCCCATAACAGCTATTAATAAAATAGAGTGGCTTTGACTTTAAAAGATAAAAATATGTTAGAGGAAATTTGCCTCTGGCTGAACGTTACTTCGCTGTGTTGTTGCTCGTTTAAGGAATATTGGAAATGAAGAATTCATAAATTCAAAACGTTAAGTGCCTTAAACATGGGTTATAGCGTAGTCTTCGCTCCTGAAATATGCTTCGCTTTCCGCGGTGAGCGAGTACCTGTAGTGGAGATCAACAATTACTGCAAGGGGACCCATTTTCCAGTGTATTTATTTCTGTTATGAGTGAAGACGATGAGAATGCTGCCGTGACGCCAGTGGAAAGCGTGTGCCTGCAGCGGAGCTCAACAACCACTATAAGGGCGCAGGAAAAACTCCCTTCAGATCAACTTTTTCTAAGGGAGTTACATTAATTAGCGATTCGTTCGTCTTCTAAGTTAAACCTTTTCGTTACATCCTATTCTTTTAACGATTTGGGAGCTGCCATTCAATCGGTTCTTCACCCATATCTGTTAAGATGCTATTGATCTTTGAAAATGGCCTGCTTCCAAAAAATCCGCGATGGGCTGACAGCGGACTCGGATGTGGAGCTGTAATGATATAATGATGATCATTTGTAATTCGCTTGCTTTTTGCTTCTGCATGCTTACCCCAAAGCACAAAAATGACAGGCTTTTCTCTTTCATTCAGAAGGTCAATCACCCGATCGGTAAAAAGCTCCCAGCCGCGCCCTTTATGTGAAGCTGCTTGTCCTCCCCTTACCGAGAGAACAGTATTTAATAAAAGAACACCTTGCTCTGCCCAGGGAACAAGATATCCGTTATTAGGAATCGAAGCGCCGAGATCTTCTTTTAATTCTTTAAACATATTTTGAAGAGATGGCGGGATGCGGACATCAGGCCTCACTGAAAAGCTTAGTCCATGTGCTTGATCAGGTCCATGGTAGGGATCCTGTCCAAGAATGACCACTTTTGTATCACGGTAAGATGTTAATTGAAGGGCTTCAAAGAGGTGATGCATTGAGGGATAAACTATTTCCTCTTGGTATTCCTTTTTTAAAAACTCGCGGAGCTCTTTATAATAAGGCTGCTCAAACTGATCTTTAAGCAGTTCGTTCCAATCATTTTTTAAGATACTCATACCTGTTTACCTCCATGTTATATCTAAGTTTTTTTAGTAGTATAACATGGGACAAACTAAATGCTTTTGTCTCACTAAATAAGTAGTATAAAAGCATTAGGACACATCTGTCGAATTCTAAGATTAAACAGGACAATATAACTGAATATTCAAACTATTATTGTGAGAATTTTACAGCTGTGGTACAATCAGAAGTGACATATATTCCATATTTATCCTTACTTTATAATGCACCTATGCAGACTCTTATAACACGAGTCCTACCAGTCGTTCTTCTACTGTGTAGGGCTCTTTTTGTAAAAAAGGGGGGGATAAAAGTGATGGAGTTGCTTGAGCAGTTGTTGACGTTGTCCGTACTTGCTGCCACTTGCTTCTCTACCGTCATGTTAGGTATCAAACATTTAAAAGAGATTAAAAAGAAACCTAAAAAGAGAAGACGATTCCCTTGAGGAAATCGCCTATATGAGATTTTTTTGCCTACGAGTAAAGTATAATACCGAATAAACTAATTTATACAACAAACTTTCTAAATTTTCAATCTAATATAAGTGTATTTATATTGTAAGTGTAAATGGGATATATGTCGAGCATTTTAGCACTTTTTATCAAAAAAATTCTTATTCACTAGGGGGAGTCGCATTGAGTAAAGTGAGCCTGATTCCATTCAAAGTTGAGAAGGTTCTAAATGACACAAAGGTTATTCCGCCCGGTATTGAAATGATTGAAGCACCAGCCGTATGGGAGGCTGGATATAAGGGTGGTAATACTGTTGTAGCTGTTCTAGATACAGGGTGTGAAACGACCCACATCGAATTTAAGGATCAAATTATTGACGGTCGTAACTTTACTACAGATGATAACAGCGACCCTGATAATGTAGAAGATTCTAACGGTCATGGTACTCACGTATGCGGAACCGTTGCTGCCTGTGAGAATGACAAGGGCGTCATTGGTACCGCCCCAAAAGCGAAACTGCTCGTTGTAAAGGTGCTTAGCGGACAAGGGTACGGAGATACAAAATGGGTCATTGAAGGGGTTCGTTATGCGATAAATTGGCGTGGACCAAACAATGAACGAGTTCGTGTCATTTCTATGTCACTCGGGGGAAGAATTGATACTCCTGAACTTCATCAAGCGATAAAAGATGCTGTAGCTGAGGATATTTTAGTTGTATGTGCAGCTGGAAATGAAGGGGATGGCAATCATGACACAGATGAATATGCCTATCCTGGAGCTTATCCGGAAGTCGTTCAAGTAGGCTCTGTCAATCTAGAAGGCGAGATCTCTAGATTCAGCAATACAAATTGTGCGATTGACCTTGTCGCACCAGGCGAAGAAATTATTTCAACTTATCTTAACAACGGCTACGCTGTCTTATCAGGTACTTCAATGGCTACACCGCATGTATCCGGTGCGGCAGCCCTGTTAATTGAACAAGGAGAAAAAGAGTTTGAAAGAAAGTTGACGGAACCAGAAATTTTCGCACAACTGATCAAACACACCGTTTCTCTTAACTTCAGCCGCCGCGCACAAGGAAGCGGGCTGTTGAAATTATCATCAAGCGTTGTATCAGTAGAGGATGCCGAATATACAACTAGCTCTATTAAATAGACGAAACAGGCCCGCTCTAATGAGCAGGCCTGTTCTTTTATGCGAAATTATTTTTTCTTCTCAGCATCTTCTTTTAAACCAAGTAATAACGTAGCTACAAAAGCACCACCTGCAGCGATTAAAATACCAATTGCATAATTAATAATATTCGCTGTTCCAAAAGGTGCCGCAATCGCGAACATTGGAATTCCTGTTAATCCATATGCATTCGTTACAACATTAGTAAATACAACGTATGCCCCTCCTAGAGCGCCACCGATAGCAGCTCCGATAAACGGACGCATAAAGCGTAAGTTTACACCAAAGATTACTGGTTCGGTAATACCTAGGAATGCAGAGAATGATGCAGGGATCGCAATTTCTTTCACTTTAGGGTTCTTTGTCAGGAAGAATACTGCAAGACCCGCTCCACCTTGGGCTACGTTTGCCATTGCCCAGATTGGCAGTAAGAAGTTCATGCCAAAGTCAGCAATCAGAGCTGCTTCAATTGCGTGGAAGCTGTGATGAACTCCTGTAATAACAATCGTTGAGTAAAGTCCTCCAAACAGGAGACCTGCAAAAATGCCTGCTGTGTTATAAATATAATCAAGACCCCACGTTAGACCATTTCCAATCATCGTCCCAAGCGGCCCAACGAAAAGCATCGCAATAAAACCAGTTACAATGACTGTCACAAACGGTGTGACGAGTAAATCAATTGCATTTGGCACGACTTTACGTACACCGCGCTCAATTTTACTCATAATATAAACGACTAATAATATCGGAATAACCGTACCTTGATACCCTAGAAGATCGACATTCATTCCAAGAAATTGAATCGTTTCCGGTTCAGCATCGGCTAATGTCCAAGGATTTAACAGAGCCGGGTGCGTCATGATTCCACCAAGTACTGCCCCTAAATATGGATTGGCACCAAATTCTTTGGCAGCACTAAAACCAATTAAAATCGGTAAAATAATAAATGCGGCACTTGAGAACATATCTAAAAATAGAATCCATGGACTGTCAGGCGGAACAAGTTCGAAGGCCTGAAGCATCCCTAATAAACCCATTAAAAGACCACTCGCTACAATCGCCGGAATGATTGGTACGAAAATGTTAGAGAGCGTTCTCGCTATCCGAGCGAGGGGATTCATCTTCTTTTTAGCAGCATCTGCGTGATCTACTTGCTTTTCTCCCCCGTCTGTATCTTTTGTGCCTAGTCCTGTTAATTCAGCAAACTCGGCGTACACCTTATTAACAAGACCCGTTCCAAAAATGACTTGGTATTGACCAGATGCTTTAAATACTCCTTTTACCCCGTCTAACTCTTCAATTTGACTTTTATCCGGCTTGTCATCATCATTTAGCACAATTCGCAGACGAGTTGCACAATGTGTGGCACTTACAACGTTGTCAGCTCCGCCAAGCAGATCGACAAGCTCATGGGCTACTTTTTTCGTATCCATTTTTATTTCCTCCTTATTTAAGCTCTCTATAGTTTTTGTCTAAGCAGAATCCTTATCCATTCAATACCCAATCCATGCAAAAAAAGACCTAAAATGGTCAGAATCCGTCATTTGGGTAGACGTATCCCGTTCCTCCATTTTAGGTCTTGCCTGCATAATCAGTAACAATCCCGCTTATGATGTTTTCGCTTACATTTTAACCGCTTCAACAGTTTCCGTCAAACACTTTGTTTACTTTTTTGGCTTTTTATTTCGAATGATGACCTCATCAACGGAAAGGTTCGTTCGCTCATCAAGATTGTGAACAATAATTTCTGCCACATCCTTTGGCTGCATTAACATTTTACGCTTTTCATCTGAGAATATGCCATCCCAAAACGGAGTATCCATGCCGCCCATATAAATACCGCTGATTCGAATCATTGTGTCACTGAGTTCAGCCTGCAAACTCTCAGTAAATCCACGAACAGCAAACTTACTTGCCACATAGCCCGATTCATTCGCTTTTCCTACAAGCCCTGCAGTCGATACAATATTAACAATCGTTCCTTTGTTACGTTTTTTCATTTGAGGAAGGACCGCTTGTGTTGGGTAGATTGTTCCTTTTACATTTACATCAAGCATCGTATCAAGCTCTTCTTTGCCTAGATCTTCTGCGGGGCCAAAATACCCTGCACCTGCATTATTAATCAGCATATCCACTTCGCCAAACTCTTCACTCAGCTGATGAAAAACGGAAGCTACCTCTTCTTTGTTCACAATATTAAGCGCGTGAGATGAATAACTTCCTTCTTGGCCGTTAAAAGAAGACTCTAGCTTTTCTTTCGACCTTCCAAGCAAACAGACATGTGCTCCCTTTAGTCCATAAAGTTTTGCAAGAGCTGCACCTAATCCGCTGCTTGCTCCTGTAATAGCTACTACCTGCTTTTTCATAAAATTCACCTGCTTTTGTTTTATTTCAATTGAAGGCTCGATGCTGCAATTGCGTCAGTCTACTGCCTTTTTGCGTCGCTCCACATATTAATTGTATAAAAGACGAAAAGGATTGCGTCACCACAATCCTTTTATGCATCCATTGATTACTACTGCGTCAGTCGAGATCTTTATTGTGTGCGTTGAGCGTCTTAATGTATCAAGATCCTACGTTATTGCGCGGTTTCAGCTGCATAGCCTTATACTCATCCATTCAACCATTAAAAAATCAAGTGAGCCATTAAAACAACAACCGGCAGTGTGATTAGCGTACGCTCAATAAAGATAATCACTAGATCTGTAAACGATACTGGCAGCTTAGATGCTAGAAGCAGTCCGCCAATTTCAGACATATAAATTAATTGAGTAACAGATACGCAGGCGATAATGAAACGCGTCATTTCATTTTCAATGCCGCTGCCGATAATTGCCGGCAAGAACATATCTGCAAATCCAATTACCATTGTTTGAGCAGCTGCTGCAGCTTCTGGTACCTGCATGATTTGAAGAAGTGGAATAAATGGTGCACCTAACCACTCAAATACAGGCGTATATTCAGCAACAACAAGTGCCGCTGTACCAAGAGCCATTACTACAGGTATCACTCCAAGCCACATATCAAGAACATTTTTCATGCCGCCTTTGACATTTGCAGCGAAGCCGTTATTCGTTGTCGCTCGCTCTAACGCTTGACGAAGCCCTGACTTAAAGGAAGCTCCGATGCTTTGACGTTCTTCCTTTGCATCGTATTTCTTATCTGTAATATACGTATCTGCTTTTCTAGACAAAGGAGGGATACGCGGCAAAATAATCGCTGCTACAAACCCTGCTAATACGATCGTGCCGTAATACGGCAAGAATAAGTGCTCCAAGTTCATATAAGACAAAATGACGATACTAAACGTAATCGAAACGACAGAGAAGGTGGTCCCAATAACAGCTGCCTCACGTTTTGTATAATAGCCATCTTCATATTGTTTATTCGTAAGCAGAACCCCGATCGTTCCATCACCCATCCAAGAAGCCATACAATCAATCGATGAGCGGCCCGGCAGAGTAAATAATGGACGCATGATACGGTTTAAAATGGATCCAACAAGCTCCATTAAACCAAAGTTCATTAATAGAGGTAAGAAGAACCCAGCAAATAAAAATACAGAAAATAAAATAGGGATTAGTTCAAACAGTAAAAGACCACCCGTGTCTTCTGACCAAATAAACTCTGGCCCCCACTCCATCAATGTTAAAACAGCAAACAACACTCCAAACACTCGAATAATTGTCCACGTCCAACCTACATCAAATAAGGCTTCGACCAGCTCGCTTTTTTTCGCAAAGGCAGGCTTTGCTGCTACAACAAATACTGTCATAATCACCGAGAGGACAAGAAGAATCGTCATTGCTAACGGAAGTACATCAGCAAATGCTCCCTCTACAATACCTGCCAAAAAGGCTACAGGAATCGTAATATCCCCGTCTATAACAATCGGCGTCATAAATAATAAAATACCAATCAAAGAAGGAAGGATGAATGCTAAATAATGTTTAGCGGTAAATCGCTTCTTTCTTTCTGCTTGATTAGATGAATCCATACTATCCCTCCGAACTAACCACATCTAATATGACTGCAAAGTGATGATGAGTGATCAATCATCTCACCGTATAATTATGCTATTCTAAGAAAATAAAAAGCCTACACACTCACCCTCTTGATGAGGTGCAGGCTTGGTTCACTTGTTAATCATACTAGCCTAGTATAACATCCACGCTTGCAGTTGAACAGATGTCGGTTGTCCTGTTTTAAAGGTAATATTTTTCTCGTTTTCAGCCGGGTAAATTCGAGCGGTAAATACTTCTGCCCCGTCATTTACAAATATCTCAATTGATGAAGAGTCTAAGAAAACACGAAGATTTTTCAGCTCGCTGATCTCACAATGACGCTCTTCAATCGTTTTGCCATCCACAAAGCTGATTCGGCTCAGCGTCAAGCGCTCTTTTTCAGGGGAATACATAATCGTTGCATGATTACGCATCTGAATCGTTACTTCACCTGAAGGATTTTCGTTAAACGTGAGCTCATATTCTAAACGTTCTCCATCAATCCCTGCGAAAGCTTGCTGTTCTTCATTCAACACCACATTTTGATAAATGACTTCAGCATGTCTAAGCTTCTTTAACTCTTCTACCGGCAGTTGATAGAGCTTGCCATCTTTTACTCTAAGTTCACGAGGCAAAGTCATCGCATGGATCCATTTATATTCAATGGTTGGGTGGTCTTCCTCACGTTCTTCAGGCAGCCCTAACCAACCGAAGAGCAGGCGGCGCCCTTGATCATCTTCTGTCGTTTGCGGAGCATAAAACTCAAAGCCTCGATCCATTTCCACAAACTCACCGTGATCAAACCGATCGTTTTCATAATCCATTTTTCCGATAAAGTAGCCTGCTTGATAAATATTTTGATATAACATTCCCTCAGGTTCTAATCCTTGAGGAGAGAGGATTAGCACTTCTTCGCCGTCCAATTCAAATAAGTCGGGACATTCCCACATATAGCCGAAATCTTCTAAGGACCCTACGTGCGCACCAGCAATTGCCCCTAAATGTTCCCACTTGTATAGATCACTAGAACGCAAGAGGGCAGCTTTTCCTGTAAGGTCCTCGCTTTGAGCCCCGACTACCATATAGAAATAGTCATCACGCTTCCAAACTTTAGGGTCACGAAAATGAGCTGTATACCCTTCCGGAAGCTCAACAACGACTCCTTTTTTATCAAACGTAAAACCATCTTCTGATTCTACTAATACTTGATAGCTCTCTCGATTATTGTGTTCATCTTTTACATTGCCTGTATAAAATAAATACATCTTTCCGTTATGTTCAATCGCACTCCCGGAATAACAGCCATTCTTATCAAACCAATCACTAGGTGCAAGGGCTATCTCATGGTGCTCCCAATTGACTAGATCACGCGAGGTGTAATGTCCCCAAAATTTTGCGCCATGTTCTGTTTTAAACGGATTCCATTGATAAAACAGATGGTAGACACCCTTGTATTGAATAAACCCATTCGGATCATTTAACAAGCCGACTGGCGGCATTAAGTGATACCCTAGGCGAAAACGATCACTTTCTACTAATGATTTATGTGTTTCAACTTCCTGATAAGCGGCTTCACGTAATTGTTTATCACGATCAGACATTATACAGACAACTCCTTTTTTTCGCATCGTACCTGCTTCTTCTCTGCGTTATCGTATCGCAGAGAGACGCTCGGTGCAACTTCTTAGTATTTTTCTATGTTATTAATGTTGAGCAAGCTTGTACCATAAAGAGCCCCAATGCGTTATAATCTTTATATCATATAAGAATAATAAGGATTAAAAGGAGAGCTGACTAATGACTGCAAAAATATATGTCATTCACGAAAATGAGGAGTGGACAGAACCGCTTCGAAAAGAATTAGAAGCTCTTGGTCATCCATTTGAAACTTGGCATCTGGACCAAGGAATGATTGATCTCTCAAAAGAACCTCCACAAGGAATTTTTTATAATCGCATGAGTGCTTCTTCTCACACCAGAGAACACAGATATGCACCAGAATTTACAGGGGCTGTGCTTGATTGGCTGGAAGCTCATGGCCGTATCGTGCTTAATACAAGCCGTGCCCTTAAGCTTGAAGTGAGCAAAGTCGCACAGTATACAGCCCTTGAATCCTTTGAAATTGAAACGCCAAAAACAATGGCAGCTGTCGGGAAAAAACATATAATGGATGCGGCTGAAGCATTCGGCGATGCTCCATTTATTACAAAACATAATCGAGCAGGAAAAGGACTTGGCGTTCAGCTATTCGAGAATACAGACGCACTTAAAAAGTATGTGGAAGGACCGGATTTTGAAGAGCCGATTGATGGGATTACTCTTTTGCAACAATATATTCAATCACCAGATTCAACGATTACTCGCTGTGAATTTATTGGGGGAAGGTTCTTTTATGCTGTGGAGGTAGACACATCAGAGGGTTTCGAATTGTGTCCTGCTGATGCTTGTCAGATTGGCGATGCTTTCTGTCCAACGACTGCAGAGCCAAAAGAGAAGTTTAAGATCATTGAAAACTTTAATGACCCAATTATTCATAAGTATGAGGCTTTCCTGCTTGCTAATGATATTCATTTTGCCGGGATAGAATTTATTCGTGATGCTTCGGGGAATCTCTTTACGTATGACGTTAATACGAACACAAACTACAATCCTGACGCAGAACGAAAGGCCGGTAAGTTCGGCATGAAAGAAATTGCGAAGGTTCTTGGAGAATTATACGTCGAGCATTATAGGTAAATATGAAAGCACCTCACAAATCGTTAAAAGACTAGGGTGTAACGAAAAGGTTTAACTTAGAAGACGAACGAATCGCTTAATGTAACTCCCTTAGAAAAAGTTGATCTGAAGGGAGTTTTTCCTGCGCCATTATAGTGGTTGTTGATCTTCGCTGCAGGTACTCGCTTTCCGCGGGCGGTCCGGGAGCCTCCTCGGTCTTTCGCCCTGTGGGGTCTCCCCTGGCCACGCACATCCCGCAGGAGTCTCGTACCTTCCGCTCCAATCAACGGAGGCAGGATGTTATTTAGTGCCCCATTTTTATTAGCAGTATCTAAACCTAAAAGACCGTGCGGCAGTTGAAAACAATATTCATTAGAACTGAGCTCACTTTCTACATCATTCCACTACATTTCCGGAAAAGCACTATCTCAGCGGATGAAATATGCGTAGACTCCTGCGTTGCCTAGAGCAGGGCTGAGATCCCGCAGGGCTAGAACCCGAGGAAGCTCAGCAGCTCAACGCGGAAAGCGAAGCATATTTCAGTAGCGGCGACTATGCTATAACCCTTGTTTGAGGCACTTTATGTTAAATAGCTTTAGAAGGATAACATAACTAAATCCTCCACATAATCATTACAAAATGCAATCAGCTAGCGGATGAAATATGCGAGACTTCTGCGGGGTCTAGAGCAGGAGTGAGATCCCACAGGGCCAAAGCGGAAGCTCACTGGCTCCCCGCGAAAAGCGAGTATATTTCAGAAGCGGCGCAGCATACTCAAGCATACTAGAGTTATAAAAAAGCGCTGGGAGATTTTCTCTCCCAGCGCTTTTACTGTTCATAATTAAAATGCTTTTGCTGTCTTACGTACTTCCTCAAGTCCGTTGGCAATAATGTTCTCTGCTTCATCCGGCATTTGGTTATGACCTTCGATGATTACAGTTGAAAGCTGCTCAATTCCCCAGAAGCCCATCACTGTACGCATGTAGTTCATAGACATTTCAAGCTGAGCCATTGGGCCGTTTGAATACACACCGCCACGTGCATTTAATAACGCAACTTTCTTGTCACCCATTAATCCTACAGGACCTTCTGGTGTGTATTTAAATGTTTTGCCAGCACGGCTTAGGTAGTCTACATACGTGTGTAATGCTGCAGGAATCGTGAAGTTCCATAGCGGGAAAGCAAATACGACTTTATCCGCACTAATGAACTGCTCTAGGTAACGATCGTTTAATTCACGAGCCGCATCTTCCTCTGGAGTTGTAGCAATTTGCTGCATAGGCTTAAACAGTCCATTCAGCATTGTTGCATCAAGGTAAGGAAGATTTTCTTTATATAGATCCAACTCAATAACTTCATCAGTTGGGTTTGCTTCTTTATAAGTTGTGAGGAATTCCTCGTACATTTTTACGCTGACTGCTTCCTCTTTCGTTCTTGGATTTCCTTTTACAAATAATACAGTTGCCATTGGTTTATCTCTCCCTTTTTATATCTCTATAAACTTTCTATACTTTTTTGTTTACTAAATAAAGTATAGTAACATTCTTTTCATTCGTCAATAGAAAAGCTCATTACACTTTATGGTTTTAGATTTCCCATTTATCTCTTTCATACTTTCCCTTATAATGGAGGACAAGTAAAAGCGATCGAATCGTTACATACTAAAGGAGTGGACATCTATGACAATGAAAAAAGCGTTAACCATTGCGGGTTCAGATACAAGCGGTGGAGCAGGATTACAAGCAGACCTTAAGACGTTTCAGGAATTAGGCGTTTACGGAATGAATGCCTTAACGGTAGTCGTAGCGCAGGATCCTCATAATAATTGGAATCATGAAGTGTTCCCTCAAGATGTGGGACAGCTAGAGAAGCAAATTGAGACAGTACTAGCTGGCATTGGTATCGATGCCGCGAAAACAGGAATGCTCGGACGCACGGAAATCATTGAGCTTGTAGCTAAAAAAGTCGATCAATACAATATTTCAAACTTCGTTGTAGATCCTGTTATGGTATGTAAGGGTGCAGATGAGGCATTGAATCCAGAAACGGATGCCTGTCTGCGTGATGTATTAGTACCTAAAGCATTAGTGGTAACACCAAACTTATTTGAAGCTGCGCAGCTAAGCGGACACGGTCCGATTACAACAATCGGTGAAATGAAAGAAGCAGCAGCAGCCATTTCTGAGCTTGGTGCAAAACATGTTGTGGTAAAAGGCGGAAGCAAGCTTGATCATGATAAAGCAGTCGATGTGTACTTTGATGGAAATGATTTCACACTGCTGGAATCAGAAAAAATCGATACAACGTTTACTCACGGGGCTGGCTGTACCTTTGCAGCTGCGATCACTGCAGAGCTAGCAAAAGGACGTTCTGTACAAGAAGCGATCCACACAGCGAAAGAATTTGTCAACACAGCTATTAAGCATTCATTCCGACTCAATCAATATGTCGGGCCGTTAAAACATATAGCTAATAGAGGGTAAGTACGATTCAGGTCTGGCATTTGTCAGACCTGTTATGTTTATAGAAAGGCAGTGACAAGGTGCAACAATCTAATACGCAGCACTCAGAACAAAAGATAGGGATTACAGCCGCGATCTTTGCTTATATATTATGGGGAATCCTACCTCTCTACTGGAAACAGCTTGAACATGTCACTCCAGGGGAAGTATTAGCCTACAGAATAATTTGGTCCCTAGTTTTTATGGTTGGTATCTTAGTGTTAAGAGGACAGATTGGCTTTTTTGTACAAGAGGTTAAACGTCTTCTTACCAGTAAAAAGCAAACAATCGGCATGATTTCAGCCTCTGTTTTTATCACGTTAAACTGGTTTGTCTTTATTTGGGCGGTAACGAATGAACGGATGGTAGAGGCGAGCCTTGGCTATTATATTAATCCGTTAGTTAATGTCCTTCTTGCCATGATATTTCTTAAAGAGAGGTTTACTCGCTGGCAAGGAGTATCTTTCGCCCTTGCATTTATAGGGGTGACATTAATGACTGTTTATTACGGGGTTATTCCGTATGCTTCTTTCTTGCTTGCTATTACCTTTGGAATCTATGGACTTATGAAAAAATTAGTCAATGTCGGTGCACTGGTAGGACTAACAATTGAAACAATGTTGATGACCCCTTTTGCTCTGCTTTATGTGTGGTTTGCCAAACCTGAAGCGGGCATTTTTTCAGCACACACTCTTGAAACATGGATGCTGTTAATTGGAGCCGGGGCCGCAACAGCTATACCACTTCTGCTTTTCTCTGTTGGTGCAAAAAGGATATCTTTGTCATTAATCGGGTTCCTTCAATACATTGGACCGACCTTAATGCTTCTGTTTGGTGTATTTCTTTATAAAGAGCCCTTCAGTTTGATTCAATTGGCTGCGTTTATTTTCATATGGATCGGACTCCTTATTTTCACTACTTCCGGCACCTCCGCCTTTAAAAAATTAACAGCGAGGCGAAGTGTTCCTCTGCACACAAAAGAAAAAGGAATGTAACCTAAAAAAGCATGCAGCCAAATGACTGCATGCTTTTACTATTCTTAAAACTTCGCTTGATAAGCTGCTACTTCCCAATCAGAAACCGTTGTACGGAAGTCATCCCACTCACCGCGTTTTAGTTCAACATATTCTGAATATGCATGTTCACCTAAAGTGTTGCGGCCAATCGTACCTGCTTCAAAATGATCTAGAGCAGACTCAAGGTTTGTCGGCAGGTTGGAAATACCGCGCTCAAAGCACTCTTGACGTGTCATGCTGAAAATATCATCATTGACGGCTGGAGGTGCTGTCAGTTCACGCTCAATTCCATCAAGACCTGCTGATGCAACAACAGCAAATGCAAAGTAAGGGTTTGCTGATGGATCCGGGCAGCGGATCTCAACGCGAGTACCAGCGCCGCGTGTTGCTGGGATACGAATAAGAGCTGAGCGGTTTGAAGCTGACCAAGCAATATAACAAGGAGCCTCATATCCAGGGACGAGACGTTTGTATGAATTTACAAGCGGGTTTGTCACTGCTACAAAATCTTTCACGTTATCAATTAATCCGGCAATAAATTGATAAGCTGTTTCAGACAGCCCTAACTCATCCGCATCATCATAGAAAGCATTTTCTTGTTTTTCAATATCAAACAACGAGATATTTGTATGCATTCCGCTGCCGTTTGCCCCTGCAAGCGGCTTTGGCATGAATGTGGCATGAAGACCATGCTGTCCTGCTACTGTTTTCACAACCCATTTATACGTTGTTGCTGCATCTGCCGCCCCAAGTGCATCTGCATACTTGAAGTTAATTTCATGCTGGCCGATTGCCACCTCGTGATGCGAAGCTTCAATCGTGAAGCCCATTTTCTTTAATACTTTATAAATCGCTAAACGAACTTTTTCGCCGTTATCTTTTGGTGATGGCTCAAAATATCCGCCGACATCTTGTGTTTTTAATGTAGGCTGTCCCGCATCGTCCGTCTCAAATAAGAAGAACTCAAGCTCTGGACCTACATTGATTGAATAGCCCTTTTCCTCAGCACGCTTAACCGTTTCTTTTAAAACGTTGCGCGGGTCGCCCAAAAAGTCCGACCCATCAGGCTTTTTTACGCTGCATAAAAACCTCGCTTCAGAATACCCTTCCTCTTCTGTCCAAGGAAGTACAGCAAATGTGCTTAAATCAGGCGTTAAATATAAGTCTGATTGGTTAATCGGTGTGAAGCCTGTAATTGATGAACCATCAAACATCACTTGACCGTTTACTGCTTGATCTAATTGTTCAGATGTAATTGTTACATGCTTTAATGTTCCTTCGATATCTACAAATTGCATATGCAATAGCTCTACATGTTTTGTCTCAATCGTTGCACGAATTTCCTCAATTTGGCTCTCTCTCGTTGGTACTGATACAGTTGTCATCCCCATCCACTTCCTTTTCATAAAGTATTTTTTCTCTGTTTTTTATTACTTTATGTTGTTGAGTGAATTTTCGCAATACTTATGTTAGATTATCTAACATGGAATATGAGTGAGCTAATTTTACGTAAAAAAGGAGCTGGGAATATTCCCAGCCCACTCAAAAAAAAGGATAAAGGGGGTCGTGCTTGCTTGCTGCACCTTTACCTTATCAATTGTCACAAGCACTAGCAACAGCTTCTCGCTAGTCTTAATAAGATCTCTATACACTTCACGAATCCTTTACATTCTTTATACTTTTGTGAACTTCATTAACTTATGGATCGTGCTTAAATGCATCGCTTCATGACCGACTGAAAAAACGGTCAAATCACCGACTGTCGGCATATCAAACACATTACCAAGCGGCTCCCTATCTAAGTTGCCCGTTAACTTTTGTTCAAGCTTTGCAATCTGGCCTTCAAGCTCTGCTTTAATTTCTTCTAAGGACGGAACAGCATCATCCCAATCTTTCGGGCTTGTCCCTTTATTGAAATACGTATCATACCCCTTAGGATAACTAGGAGCTTCTCCAAGCATTTGAGCGGTTAAACGGTCATGGATTACAACAATATGGCCAGCGTTCCAACGGATATTATTATTAAACCCTTCTGGAATTTGATCAACTTGATTCTCTTCTACCTTTTGCAGTGTTTTTAACGTAAAAGCACGCCAAGTGTTTAACTGTCTAAATAGTGTTTGTTCCATGTTTACTACCTCCTAAGTGTATGTTGTAACGTGTCTTTCCACTCTATTCTAGTAGGAATGTCGATAGATTGGAAACGATTACGCTTGATCGACATAGAGTTTAATTAATGCTTGAGTTCCTGCATCTTCAAATCCGCGCGTCACTAGCTCCTCATACATTCCCTTAGCAAGTTTCAACCCCGGTGTATCAAGACCTAGTTCTTCTGCCGACTCTAGCGCAATTGTCATATCTTTCACAAAGTGCTTAATATAAAACCCCGGCTCATAGTCTCCTGCTATCATACGTGGAGCTAGATTGCTAAGTGACCAGCTTCCTGCTGCTCCCCCGCCAATACTTTTAAGTACTAGATTTGGATTCAGTCCTGCCTTATCTGCGTAACTAATTGCCTCTGAGACTCCTATCATATTTGTGGCTATCGCAATCTGGTTGACCATTTTTGTATACTGCCCCATTCCTGGTCCGCCTTGCAGTACAACATTCGTACCCATTGCCTGAAAAACAGGAAGTGCCTTGTTATAAGCTTCTTCGTTACCACCAACCATAATCGTTAAACGAGCTTCTCTTGCTCCAATGTCCCCGCCAGAAACAGGAGCATCAAGTGCGGTCATCTGATGTTTGTCAGCAGCTTCGGCAATCTCTTTTGCAAGAGTGGGAGATGAGGTCGACATATCGATCAAGATGCTGCCTTCTCTTGCGTTATTAAGCAGCCCCTCTTCACCAAAATAGATTTCTTTGACCTCACTTGGAAACCCCAGCATCGTAATGATTACATCTGCTTTTTTCGCTGCTTCTGTGGCCGATTCACACCACGTACAGCCTTCTTCAATGAGATCTTCTGCTTTCGATTTTGTACGTGTATAAGCATTTACTGAAAACCCTTTTTTCATAAGGTTTTTAGCCATGCTTTTACCCATAACTCCTAAGCCGATGAACCCAATTGATTTTACATTCTCCATTCCAACAACACACCTTTCGTATATGTCATCTATTCTCGATTTTTGGCAAAAATCCTTTTAAACTTGTAAAAACAAATCCTATGGGTTAGAGCTTACTCGCCGCTCCTGAAATATGCTTCGCTTTTCGCGGTGAGCTGCTGAGCTTCCTCGGGCTTTGGCCCTGTGGGATCTCAGCCCTGCTCTAGGCACCGCAGAAGTCTACGCATATTTCATCCGCTGGGTTGTGTTTTTTTAAGGAATGGAGTGGAATGATGCAGAAAGTGAGCTCAGTTCTAATGATTATTGCTTTCAACTGCCGCACCTTCTTTTAGGTTTAGAAGCTGCTTATAATGAGGGAGGACTATACAACCTCTTTGCTCCGTTGATTGGAGCGGAAGGCAATCGACTCCTGCGGGAAGTGCGTGGCCATGGGAGACCCCACAAGAGTGAAACGATGAGGAGGCTCCCGGACCGCCCGCGGAAAGCGAGTGCCTGCAGCGGAAATCAAAAATTATTGCAGGGATGTACTTTTCAGTAATCTTAACTAAAGCAGCAGCATCCCTGCACAAAAAAGACGACTTACATAAGGAAGTCGTCTTCGTTATTTAGATATTACTCAATTCCTGCTTTCACTTCTTCTACCATTTCAGATACAGCCGTTAATCCTCCGCTTGTGATGTACCAGTTTACCGGATCTAGGTAAACAATATTTCCTTCTTCATATGCACGAGTTGTTTTGACTAACTCATTTTCAACCGTCTGCTGACCGGATGACTCACCGCCAACGACTGCCGCACGATCGATGACAAACAAGTACTCAGGATCTTGCTCTACAATGTACTCAAACGAAATATTTTGACCATGATTTGTTACCTCAATTGAATCATCTGTCGGAGTTACTCCAAAGTCATCGTGAAGAAGACCAAAGCGAGAACCAGGACCATACGCGCTGATATCGCCATCATTTGCCATAATTAAAAGACCGCTTGTTTCACTTGCTGTGGCAGTTTCATGCAACTCTTCGATTGATTGCTCAATTGCAGCTAATTTCTCTGCCGCTTCCTCTTCTTTTTCGAAGATTTCAGCTAAAGTCGTTACATTCCCTTTAAATGATTCTACATAGTTTGCTGTATCTACACCCATAAAGATCGTTGGTGCGATTTCGTTTAATTCATCATATGCTTCTGCTGCACGGCCGCTAATGATAATCAGGTCCGGCTCCATTCCATAGATTGCTTCAAAATCAGGCTCAAATAACGTACCTGCATTTTGATATTCTTCCCCTTTATACTTCTCAAGATAGTCAGGTACATTTTCCTGCGGTAATGCTGTCACATTTACACCTAATGTATCTAATGTATCAAGAACACCCATATCAAACACAACAACCGTTTCAGGATTTTTAGGAACAACCGCTTCTCCTAAATCATGGGTAATAGTGACTTCAGACGCTTCTGCATCGGCATCTGCATCAGCTTCTTCTGTATCTTCAGTTACCCCTTCAGTTTCTTCCGCTTCTGCATTTACATCAGCTGAAGCCTCTTCTGCATTGTCACTTCCGCACGCTGCAAGAACTCCTGCAAAGATTACTAATACGAACAGGAACATAATTGGACGTAATGACAATGAACGTAATGTTTTACTCATCTTACCCACTCCTATATTTCACTTTTTATTTATTTAATAGAATGACAGTTAATCATCCTTCTATTACAAAATGATAAACACTAGCCTTACACAAAATAGACGCAGACTCTTTGGTTATTAATATCATTAATCTGGATATCCATATCATAGATTTCCTTTAAAGCATCGTTATTAATAATCTCGTGAGTCGGCCCTTCCTTAACGACTTTGCCGTCTTTTAATGCGACAATGTAGTCTGAGTAAAACGAAGCAAAATTAATATCATGAAGCACGATAATGATCGTTTTACCGAGTTCTTTAACCATACGCTTTAACACTTTCATAATTTGTACAGAGTGCTTCATATCAAGGTTATTTAGCGGCTCATCCAATAGAATATACTCGGTATCCTGAGCAATAACCATTGCAATAAATGCACGTTGTTTTTGCCCGCCGCTTAACTGATCTAAATACTTATCTTGGATGTCACGAAGCTCCATATAATCTATCGCCTCATCAATATACTTCCAATCTTCTTTTGATAGATTCCCTTTTGAGTAAGGAAAGCGGCCAAAAGAAACAAGATCTTTAATCGTTAAGCGGATGTTAATATTATTTGCTTGTTTTAAGATGGATATTTTCTTTGCGAGATCTCCACTTTTCGTTTCATTGATCTTCGCATCATCAATAATGACTTCCCCTGTATCGGCATCAATAAGACGGCTGATCATTGAGAGCAGCGTACTTTTACCTGCCCCGTTCGGGCCAATAAAAGAAGTGATCTTCCCTTTTTGAATTTTGACTGATACATCATCAACAACTTTTTTCGTACCATACAGTTTTGAGACCTTCGTAACTTCTACCATTTTTTACTCTCCTTTAATAAAAGATAGAGGAAATATACACCACCGACGAAATTCACGATGACACTAAGCGGAGTCGCAAATGAAAAGATTCGCTCTACAATTAATTGACCGCCAACCAGCGCAATAATACTAATCAGCATGGCCGCTATGATAATGTAGGAGTGCTTATAGGTTTTCATAAACTCATAGGCGACATTTGCGACTAATAATCCTAGGAAAGTGATTGGCCCGACTAGAGCGGTTGCAATTGAGATCAGCATCGCAACGATGACTAGGAGACGTTTAATCACATAATCATAATCAACCCCTAAATTAATCGCATGTTCTCTACCAAGCGAGAGCACATCTAAGTACTTGTTAAACCTGAAATAGTAAAGACTGATCAAGAAGAACAAGGTGATAGAAAGCCATAATAGGTCAGTATTGACGTTATTAAAGCTTGCGAACATCCTGTTTTGCACCGACAAAAATTCATTCGGGTCAATAATAACCTGCATAAATGTAGACAGGCTGCCAAACAGCGTCCCAAGGACAATCCCTACTAATAACAAGAAGAATATATTCTGGCCGCCTTTTTTGAATAATGTTTTGTAAAGCAGGCCAGCAAATAACACCATTACGATCACTGAGATCCCAAAGTTTAGATGCTTATTTAACACCATCACACTCGTAGAGCCAAACATGAAAATAAGAAAGGTTTGGATCAGCATATACAAGGAATCAAGCCCGATAATACTAGGCGTTAAAATTCGGTTGTTCGTGATCGTTTGAAAAATTACCGTTGAAAAAGCTATCGCTGCACCCGTAATAACAATGGCAAAGATTTTCGTTCCTCTTCTAGGAAGGGCGTATTCCCAGTTGTTTAGATCGAGGAATAAAAAGAGTACAACAAGCGTAAGCGACAATCCAGCTAATACAATTAACTTCGTTTTATAACCCATGTTTTTTTCTCCCGAGTAGAAGATAAAGAAAGATTCCGCTTCCAATCACACCAACAGTTAATCCAATTGGAATCTCGTACGGATAAATAATAATACGCCCAAGAATGTCACAAAACAGTACAAATACAGCTCCTAGAAGCGCCGTGTGCGGCAGGTTCTCTCTTAAATTATCTCCTTTATAAATCGTTACAATGTTTGGAATGATCAGCCCTAAAAATGGAATCATTCCTACAGTTAAAACAACAACTGCAGTAATGGCAGCGACAATTACCAGGCCGATATTAACTACTTGCTTATACTTCAAGCCTAGGTTCTTTGAAAATTCCTCACCCATTCCAGCAATCGTAAATCTGTTAGCAAATATGTACGCGACAATCAATAAAGGAATACTGATATAGAGCAATTCATAACGACCGCGGATAATGACCGCAAAATTCCCTTGCAGCCAGGATGACATGTTCTGAATTAAGTCATAACGGTAAGCAAAAAAGGTGGTCACCGATCCGACGATGTTTCCAAACATTAAGCCGACAAGAGGAATGAAGATTGTATTTTTAATTTTGATCCGCTCAAGGATTTTCATAAAAATGAACGTTCCTGCCAGCGCAAATAAAAAAGCAACAATCATCTTTTGCAGCGGGCTTGCTGAAGCAAATAAGATCATGCTCACTAAAATACCCAGTCTTGCTGAATCAAGTGTTCCTGCGGTGGTCGGTGAAACAAACTTATTTCTTGTCAGCTGCTGCATAATTAATCCGCAAATACTCATCCCAACTCCTGCGATGATAATACTGATCAGGCGCGGAATCCGGCTCGTTAAGAAAATATGTTTCTGCTCGTCTGTCATATTGAATATTTCTAAAGGCGAAATATCAGATACTCCTACAAATAAGGAACCAAATGACAATAAGATAAATAAAAGTACTAAGTATTTAATCTTCATAGCTCTTCCTAACTTGGTTTAACGATTTAAACACATTATTTTATTGATATTCGTTATCATTCTCAACAACAATGATATTCATTATCAATGAGAATGTCAATCATTCTTAATTAATTTCTCTTACTTTTTTCAAGAAACTAATCAATTGTTCTTAAAAATCACATAAAAAAAGCCATTCTCTAATGAGAATGGCTTACTAAGAAATTATGCTTGTTTTGATTTACGGTATTGGCCGCCTGAACGATTTCCTTGACCACCTGAACGACGGTCACGGTTACGATCATCTTTACGGAAGCTGCCGCCAGGACGACGACGGTCACGATTGCGGTCATCACGACGTCCGCCGCCGCTGCGGTATGGCTTGCCGCTGCCGCCTGAACGATGCTTTTTCACACGTAAAGGTGCTTCACCCGTTAATTTCACATCTGTAGTATCTGGCTCTTTTGTAAGAAGCTTTAATGCTGCAGCAAGTGCTGTTGTCGCATCAGATTCTTGTAGAAGATCCTTAGCAATTGCACGGTAAGCATCCGCTCCGCCGTCAGCAATTAATCCACGAAGCTGCTCAACAGCTAGCTCTTGCTGGCCTTTAATCGCTTCTTCGTACGTTGGAACTTCACGACGAGTCATTTTCTTTTTAGACACTTGTTCAATTGTTTTCACGTGCTCACGTTCCCTAGGTGTAGCAAACGTTAAAGCTAATCCTGATTTACCAGCACGCCCTGTACGTCCAATACGGTGAACGTAGCTTTCAGGATCTTGCGGCAAGTCAAAGTTATACACATGAGTAACGCCTGTGATATCTAATCCACGTGCAGCTACATCTGTTGCTACTAACACATCAACAAGTCCGTTTTTAAATTTACGAAGGACACTGTCACGCTTTGCTTGGTTTAAGTCACCGTGAATTCCTTCTGCACGGTATCCACGCTTCGTTAACGCCTCAGAAAGCTCATCAACACGACGCTTCGTACGACCGAACACAATGGCAAGCTCAGGCGTATGAATATCAATGAAACGACAAAGTGTATCAAACTTTTGACGCTCATGAACTTCAACGTATTGCTGCTCAATGTTCTCCATTGTTACTTCTTTAGATTTAACAGCAATCAGCTTAGGCTCGCTCATAAATGTTTGTGCTAATTTCTCAATACGCTTTGGCATAGTTGCTGAGAAAAGTAATGTTTGGCGCTCGTTAGGCACTTCACTTAAGATTGTCTCAATATCTTCAATGAAGCCCATGTTAAGCATTTCATCCGCCTCATCAAGTACAACCGTTTCTACTTGTCCTAGACGAATCGTTTTACGACGCATATGGTCCATTAAACGACCAGGCGTTGCTACAACAACATGTGGTTTATTTTTAAGATCACGAATCTGCTTGCGCATATCTTGTCCGCCGTATACAACTACAGTACGAACACCTTTGTATTTACCAAATTTAAATAATGACTCCGCTACTTGATTTGCAAGTTCGCGAGTCGGTGCAAGAATTAATGCTTGCACGTGATCATTTTCAATATTAATGCGATCAATTAACGGTACACCAAACGCTCCGGTTTTCCCCGTACCTGTTTGTGCTTGACCAATAATATCTTTACCTTCTAGGGCTGTTGGAATCGTAGCCGCTTGAATCGGAGTTGCTTCCTCAAAACCCATTTGTGTTACTGCTCGAACTACCTCAGAGTTCAAACCAAATTCATAAAAAGTTGCCAAATCGAAAATCTCCTTTATCTTATCTGATTTTAGCGCCTTGGTGAGCCTATCCTGCGACACGTAAAAGATGTCACATAAAAGAGTTCAATCACCTCTTTTGGCTCCCCGTAAGCCTAACATCTTCTCTATTAGCTATTATATACGTACGTAGAAAGACCATACCCCACAACGATCTGGAATATGGTCGTTATAACGATGCTATGTGTCGCCTATTCCCAAAAAGGTCGGCGCAAATTTCCTTTTAAAAACAAATTCAATCATACCACGTGGGTTATAGAAAAGCAACGTAAGGAAACTTTATTATTTAGTTCATTAACAAAACTGCCACTATTTACACCCAAAAAAGCAGTCCCTTATTAAAGAGACTGCCCAGAATAGATGATTTTATGCTAATCGGTACACTCTTGCCTCATAAGGACGAAGAGAATCGAGCGAACCGTTTGCTGTATAATTCGCAAGTACGAGCGGAGAGTTTTCTGATAAGGCTAGGCTTCTTAAGTCCACTTCAGCCTCTGTACCAAACATGTTCACAAGGATCACATATTTCTCCTCCCCGAGTGTCCGCGTATAAGCATATACTTCTTTATGCTCAGGGAAAACTAGATCATACTGACCATACATTAAAACGTCTGTTGATTTGCGAAGTGCAATCATCTTTTTGTAGTAATGTAAAATGGAGTCCTCTAGCTGCTCCTGCTTTGCTACATTGATGTCACTGTAATTAGGATTCACGCCAAACCAAGTTGACTCGGCTGTAGAGAAACCAGCATTTTTCGAGTCATCCCATTGCATCGGCGTTCTCGAATTATCGCGGCCTTGCTCCCAGATAATCTCCATGATCTCTTCATGAGAACGGCCCTTAGCTGTTTCAATCCGATAGAAGTTTTTCATCGAGACATCATCATACTCTTCAATCGTATCAAATTGTACATTCGTCATGCCGATCTCTTGACCTTGATAAACAAATGGCGTGCCTTGCATGAAGAAAAACATCGTTCCAAGCGCCTTTGCACTCTCAGACCAATACTCTTTATCATTTCCCCAAGTCGATACACTCCGGGGCTGGTCATGGTTTTCAAGGAATAATGCATTCCACCCGCGGCCTTCTAACCCTTTTTGCCATTTAGTCAGTGTTTCTTTTAAGGAAATAAGATCGAGCTCACCGCCCGTTTCTTTTCCCCAAAGACCTAGATGCTCAAATTGGAAGATCATATTAAATGCACCGCGATCTTCTCCTACCCAATCATCTGCTTGATCAAGCTTTACACCGTTCGCTTCCCCAACGGTCATCACATCGTATTTAGCTACCGTTTCATTTTTCATTTCTTGAAGGAACTTATGGATTCCCGGGCGATTCATATGTCCATCAAAAGAAGGGACATAATCAAGCCCTTTTGGGTTAGGAAGATCAGGCAGCCCGTCGATTTTCTTGATATGCGAAATAGCATCAACACGGAAACCGTCAATTCCCTTATCCATCCACCAATTCATCATGTTATACAGTGCCGCGCGAACATCAACGTTTTCCCAATTTAAATCTGGCTGTTTTGTAGAGAAAATATGCATGTAGTACTGCTTTGTCTTCTCATCATATTCCCACGCGGGTCCGTTAAAAATTGACTCCCAGTTATTAGGCTCACTTCCGTCTGCACTTGGATCACGCCAAATATACCAATCACGTTTTGGATTATCGACGGATGAGCGTGATTCGATAAACCAAGGATGCTCATCAGACGTATGGTTGATAACTAAATCAATAATCAGCTTCATATCACGATTATGAACTTCTTTTAACAGTTGATCAAAATCATCCATATTCCCGAAGTCTTCCATAATATCTTGGTAATCACTAATATCATACCCGTTATCATCATTCGGTGAACGGTACATTGGGCAGATCCAGATCACATCAATTCCTAGACCTTTAATGTAATCAAGCTTTTGGATCACCCCTTGCAGATCACCAATCCCATCACCGTTCGAATCCATAAAGCTTCGTGGATACACTTGATAAGCTACTGCCTCTTTCCACCATTTTCTATCCATTTGAATCCCTCCAACCGTTTAACATTCAAAATAAAACGTTTACATTATTAAATATTTATAAATTCATATCTGCCTTAGGAACGTATGTTGACAGCTTTAGACAAACGTTTGCACATTTTCTTTGCTCATTTATTATAGAACGGATTATAAAAAGTTACAATGCTTTCTCTTGATTCCCCCTTAAAATCCCTAACGAAAATAAACGAAACCATCCTTATTTCCCCGCACTCCACAAAAATAAATATTGTCTTTTAAGCAAGGCAGGACAACGATCTAGAATAAGAACTGAGAGAAAACACGGTAAAAAACACTTGCAAGTTAAAAAAATCTCTACTAGAATAACTCCTGAGCAAACGTTTGCATTAGAGCGCACAACTCGCTTTTTGAAAACGGATTCTGAAAACGATTTAATTTATATTTATTAAATATAACTTTAGTTAATTGAGGAGGATTTACATGAGACAGCTTATTTCATTTGATTTTTGGCAAAAGCTAGGGAAAGCATTAATGGTTGTTGTAGCTGTTATGCCTGCTGCAGGGATTATGATCTCGCTTGGGAAACTCATTGCGATGAGCGGCGGCGATTTGGCAGCAGTTGCAACAACTGCCCGCGTAATGGAAGACATAGGGTGGGCGATTATCACTAACCTTCATATTCTATTTGCTGTTGCAATAGGTGGTTCGTGGGCAAAAGAGAGAGCAGGCGGAGCTTTCGCTGCAGTGATTGCTTTCATTTTAATTAACCGTATTACTGGTGCATTATTTGGGGTTAATAATGATATGCTGCAAGACCCTGAAGCAACGATTACGTTCTTTGGCCGTGAATTAGTTGTTAGCGATTACTTTACATCAGTACTCGGAGCACCTGCCCTAAATATGGGCGTATTCGTTGGTATTATAGCTGGTTTCTTAGGAGCTGTACTATTTAATAAATACTATAACTTTGATAAGTTACCGCAATCTTTATCATTCTTTAATGGAAAACGATTTGTACCTTTTGTCGTGATATTTGGATCTACTATTACTGCACTTATTCTGTCATCATTCTGGCCGTTTGTGCAAACGCTGTTAAATGACTTTGGACAATGGATTGCAACTTCACGAAATACCGCACCTGTCATTGCACCATTTATTTTTGGTACACTAGAGCGCTTATTGCTGCCATTTGGACTTCACCATATGTTAACGGTACCGATTAACTATACAGAACTTGGCGGTACGTATGTAATTCAAACTGGTGAAAATATCGGCAGTGTGGTTGCCGGGCAAGATCCGCTTTGGCTTGCGTGGGTAACAGACTTAACAAACATGCTTCGTGCTGGCGATGTGGCTGGATATAATCAATTACTTGAAGAAGTTACACCTGCACGCTTTAAAATTGGTCAAATGATTCTTTCATCTGCTGCCCTGATTGGTGCTGCATTAGCTATGTATTTAAATGTTGATAAAGAAAAGCGTCACAAATATAAGCCTATGTACTTATCTGCTGGCTTAGCTGTATTTTTAACCGGTGTAACAGAGCCGATTGAGTTCATGTTTATGTTTGCAGCTCCACTTCTTTATGTGGTCTATGCTGTATTAACTGGTTTTGCCTTTGCAGCTGCTGATGTCATTAACTTGCGAATTCACTCATTTGGATTTATCGAGCTATTAACAAGAACTCCAATGTCGATCTATGCAGGCCTTGCTCGCGACCTTCTGAACTTTGTTGTTGTCTGCCTTGTGTTCTTTGGATTAAACTTCGTCGTCTTTAATTTCTTAATTAAGAAAATGAACCTTCCAACACCAGGACGTAACGGTAACTATTTAGAAAACGAAGAAGAAGGAAAAGGCTCATCTGAAAAAGCAGAAGTAAGTAAAGACGGCCTTGCTGGAAAAATCATTGCCTTACTTGGCGGAGAAGAAAATATTGAAGATGTAGATGCATGCATGACTCGTCTTCGTGTAACAGTAAAAGATCCAGAAAAAGTAGCGAAAGAAGCGGAGTGGAAAGAAACGGGCGCCCTTGGTTTGATCGTGAAAAACCGTGGTGTTCAAGTTATTTATGGTCCAAAAGCAGATATAATTAAGTCGGATGTACAAGACCGATTAGGAGCGTAGATACTCTTGAAACTATTAACATTAAACGTTCACGCATGGCAGGAAGAAAATCAAGAAAAGAAGCTCGATCATCTAGCAAAAACAATCTTTGAAGAACAATACGATGTCATAGCTCTGCAAGAAGTGAGTCAGCATCGTGACCAAGATGTGGTAGAAGGTCAAATTAAAGCTGACAACTACGGGTACATTTTACAGAAGAAACTCAAAGAGCTCGGCTCAGCTCCATATGAAATGGTCTGGGCTCCGTCTCACTACGGATATGAGGTGTTTGAGGAAGGCATTGCCCTCCTCACACGCCATCCTATTATTGAGTCAAATGACTTTTATGTAACGAAGAGCCGTGAAATGAAAAATTGGAAATCAAGAAATATTGTTGGTGCTGTCATTGAGATCGATAACAAACCGATTCATTTCTACTCCTGTCACCTTGGCTGGTGGGAAGATACAGAAGAGCCCGCACGCGGCCAAATGGATGCGCTGCTAGAGCAGATTCCAGCTGATGGGCGAGTATTTTTAATGGGTGACTTCAATAATCATGCCGATATACGTAACGAAGGGTATGATTACCTCATTCAAAATGGATTTTATGACACGTTTACATTAGCGGCCGAAAAAGATTCCGGAGTTACCGTTGAAGGAAAAATTGCCGGATGGGATCAAAATAAACGAGGAATACGTATCGATTTAATCCTAACAAACCAAAAAGTAAACGTATTTTCCTCAAAAGTGATCTTCAACGGGCGCAATCGTGACATTGTTTCGGACCACTTCGGGGTAGAAGCCGTTATTACTGAATAAAATAGTATCGTACAAAGTGAGCAGGCCTAATGGTCGCTCACTTTTTTTATGAAGTCTCCTCACTTTGAGCTGCAGCACTAAATCCTTTCATGAAATAAGCAGCGGGTAAGAGTAAGCCAAGACTAGCCTGAATGATCGAGAAAAACCTCGCACTTCCAACAGGGACAAGATCCCCGTATCCAATAGATAACATTGTTACCCCGCTGAAATACAGAAAATCTAAAAAGGTCTGTTCGGCAATTTCTCCAGTAGGATCATTAATTAGAAGAACAGGCTCATGAAACGAAAGGAAGTAATAGAGAAAGGCAAAGCCGAATGTAATCCCTACTAGGACGAAAAATAATTTATAAAATAGAGTCGGGCAAAAATAGCTCTGTTTATAGGATTTACTTGTAAAGAAATAATAAAGATTTCCTATTAAAAATAAAATCGTGATGGCTATTAACAGCATTGAAACCACGCTCATCCCCCCTCTCCTACCTTTTTCACTAATGAAACAGGTACAAACCTCTAATTTATCCAACGTTTATTAAAGGAGACATTTGGGAAAGTTCAAAAGAGATACGGATACTACAGCAGAAGGAGCGGATCGGTTATGAAAACATCACAAGCAAGCATCCCAAGTGAAAAAGGATTAGATCACAGCCTCTCACTCCTTAAAGACGGCTATTTATTTATTCACAAACGTGCTCAAGACTTCCAATCAGATATCTTCAAAACAAGACTGATGGGTGAAGAGGCGATTTGCCTTAGAGGTGAAGATGGAGCCAAAGTTTTTTATGATAATGATAAGTTCAAAAGGGAAGGCGCTGCCCCAAAACGTGTTCAAAAAACTTTATTTGGAGAGGGTGCCATTCAATCCATGGACGGCGAAGCGCACCGTCACCGTAAGCAGCTATTTATGTCATTAATGTCTCGTGAACGTCTTCAGGAATTAAATGAAATTACGCGTGCGCAATGGCTTCTTTACATAAAGAAATGGGAAACGCAAAAGAAAATTGTCCTGTTTGATGAAATGGAAGCGATGCTGACAAAGGTTGCCTGTGAATGGGCTGGAGTGCCGTTAGAAGAAAAAGAGGTAGAAAAGCGTACGAAGGATTTCGGTGACATGATTGATGCTTTTGGAGCTGTTGGTGTACGCCACGCTCGCGGAAGAAGCGCAAGGAAGAGAACGGAAGCATGGATAACGTCCTTAATTGAAGAAGTAAGATCTGAGCAGCGGAGTCCTCGTGAATCAACGGCTCTTTATCAAATGGCTTGGCATAAGGAACTGGACGGGACCTTAATGGATGCTAAGATGGCCGCCATTGAATTAATCAATGTCATCCGTCCAACGGTTGCGGTAGGTCGTTTTATTACGTTTGGGGCTGTTGGGCTGCATGAGTTTCCAAAAGAACGCGAGAAGCTGATGCAAGATCAAGATGGCACATACAGTCACCTCTTCACTCAAGAAGTGCGTCGTTATTATCCGTTTGCTCCCTTTACTGGTGCGAGAGTGAAAAAGGATTTCACGTGGAACTCTCATCAATTTAAAGAGAACACACTCGTTTTGCTTGATATATATGGGACCAATCGCCACCCAAAACTATGGGAGAGCCCAAATGAATTCCGTCCTGAACGATTTAAAGGCTGGGAAGGCAGTCCTTTCTCCTTTATTCCTCAAGGAGGCGGCGATGAACATAAAGGGCATCGCTGTGCAGGCGAGTGGATCACGATTGAATTAATGAAGATCAGCTTATCTCAATTGGCTCAGAACATTACGTATGACGTGCCGAAGCAGGATCTTTCGTATGATTTAAGCAGAATGCCAAGCATACCGAAAAGCCGTTTTATTATTCAAAATGTACGTAGACAACAACAATAATACTAAGGCTCGGAAAATATCATTTTAACTTATAGAAATACGAACAGCAGGAGTGGCCTATGTGGACCACTCCTGAAATATGCTCCATTTTCCGCGGGAGCTAGTAAGCCCCGCTCTACAAGAGGCTACCTAAAAAGTTTTCCCTACAGTGTGGTTGATTTCCGCTGCAGGCACTCGCTTTCCGCGGGCGGTCCGGGAGCCTCCTCGTCGCATGCTCCTGTGGGGTCTCCCCTGGCCACGCACATCCCGCAGGAGTCGGTGCCTTCCGATCCAATCAACCGAGCGCGTAGGTTAATAAGTGGTTCCTCTCATTGAAAACAGGTGTTCAGTGACTTACCTTTTTTAGTGAAAATAATTTAATTTGAGTTTCGATTGGTCTGATCGAAAACGAAATCATCCATTAAATTCTTTAAAAACCACGAAACCTAGCGGATGAAATGTGCGTAGACTCCTGCGGTGCCTAGAGCAGGGCTGAGATCCCACAGGGCCAAAGCCCGAGGAAGCTCATCAGCTCACCGCGGAAAGCGAAGCATATTTCAGGAGCGGCCATTCTCCTCTAACGTATGTTTATTTCAATCTTTTATTGTTCCAGCCTTATTTATATCCGGTCTGACCGTTCTTCTAGCCAGCTTTCGAGAAAATCCGGAATTTCTCCTGAAAGCGCAAGGCTGATATGGCCCCCTTTTACGCGCTTATATGTCCGGTCTTCACTCCCTATCATTTTCATCAATGGTTTTGTTAAATGTTCTGGTACGATTAAGTCGTCAGTCGTAGAAACAACCAGCAAATCCGCCGTTACGTTTCGAAGGTTAACATGTTCCCCGCCCAGATAAAGCTCATTTAAAATCAATTTATTTTTCTTTCCCAATTCATTCATTAACTGCTTTAATGCAGCCCCTGAAAAAGGAATATGCTCCTTCACCCACTTGCTTACAAGTTCTGCTTTCTTTGAACGTTTGGCATGGCTTTGAAATGCAGGAGACCATGTATTTGTAAAGGTAAATGGTTTGGTCATCGTCCGCATAGCAATCTCTACTAGCTTAGCAGGAATCAAACCATATTGGTCGATTACCTCATCAAAGCTAATCTCTTCTTTCTTCAATGCTTCCGCCCACTTTTCTAAAAAAGGCGGCTTATCAAAATCAAGCGGCGGCGCAAATAGAATGAGGTTCCGAATAGGCTCCGTGCTTAAGGCCGTATACATTAACGCCAACGTACCACCTAAACAATAGCCAATCACACTCATTTCCTCTGCCCTAGAATGAGCAAGTGCTCGTTTGACAGCCTGCTTGATATACTTCAACACATAATCATCTAGAGTAAGATGTCCATCCTCATATCCCGGCACTCCAAAATCAAGCAAATACACATCGTACCCCTGCTTAGTAAAAGCCTCCACCATACTCATTCCAGGTGCCAAATCAAGAATATAGGCTTTATTCAACAAGGAATAGACGAGAAATAAAGGAACACGATACGTTTTTTTCTTCGCTGGATAATACCAGAGCGTCGCTTTATTTTTCTTCCAAACGGCCACTCGAGATGTTTGTCCTATATGAGGGTTTAATCTATCAAACTGATCCATCTACTCCCACTCCTCATCTAGCATGCATTCAAGCTCATACTGAAACAGACGAGGATCTGTGATATGAGGATTCACCATAAGCATTGGTGATGCCGCATGATCATTATTTATAACGGTTTGCCTGCTGTCATTTCTCTTATTCGTTTTCTCTCTTTGGCTAACTCCCTCTGACTTTTTCTTTAAGGTTTTTGTTTCCTCCCCCAAACGATCAACCTTTTCTTCTAGCCTATCAATCTTTTCTTCTACTTGAATAACAAGATTAGCAACTCTTGCTACATCGTCCTTTGATGGTATATTCAGCTGCTGAGAAATAAGCTCAGAGTATCCTCTTACTTTCTTTAAAGAATGGACATGACTCTCTAGCATAGCATTCATCTGCTCAACACTTTCTGCAGATTCTACCCACTCTTTAACCTGTTGATTCATCTCGTTCTCTAGTTTTTTGCCAAAAGACGTCACGAGTGCTCTTTTAGATTTTGATTTTGATTTTTTACCCATTTTCTACTCTCCTTCTCTCCCTCTATTTCTATACTTCTTCCTGTGAAATTTGCCTTTTATACTATACACACGCTGCGGGTAATCCGTTCATAGATTAACCTACCTTTAAGAAAATCAAGCAAACGAACCAATTATCTCTGTTCTTCCGCATCTATACCTTTCCAATCTCTCTCTTCTACATATCCTAATTCCGTTACTAGTAAAAAAATGAGGATGATGAACAATGACTAATAGATTTCAAAGGAGAAAACCAATACCAGGGCCAAAAGAACATTGGTTAAAAGGGAGCTTACAAGCATTCACATCTGATCCGCTTCGCTTTTTAAGCAACCAAGCTGAGACGTTCGGGCCTGTGAGCTCTTTTCGTTTCGGACCATTTCAAGAAGTGTATTTCGTCAATGATCCAGATCTTATTAAAGAAATCTTGGTGACAAAACAAAAAGCATTCATTAAATCTCGGGATATCCAAATGCTAAAAGCTGTGGTAGGAGAAGGTCTATTAACCAATGAAAAAGAGTCTCACCTGAAGCAGCGGAGACTTATCCAGCCTGCCTTCAAAAAAACACATATCCACCAGTACGCTCAAGATATGATAGAAACAACAAACGCATTTATAAAAGATTGGAAGGACGAAGAAGAGAGAAATATTGCAGCTGACATGATGAATATAGCTCTTGGCATTATTACAAAAACAATGTTTGGCATGGATATGGGACAAGGGGCAGATGTGATAGAACAACCGATGGAAGCAGTCATGAAACTTGGTATCAAAAGAATGCGCTCCCTCTCTCCTCTGCCTTTATGGGTCCCTACTCAGGCAAATCGACAACTGAAAAAGGCGGTAAAAGAGCTGGATGATGTCCTTTTTTCTATCATTAGCAAAAGAAGATTAGAGGATAATCAATCAGAAGATTTATTAGGGATGTTAATGAAAGCTCGGGATGAAGAAAACGGGGCTGTAATGTCTGATCAGCAGCTACGAGATGAATTAATGACAATATTTCTTGCTGGACATGAAACGACAGCTAACCTCTTAGCATGGACGTTATATTTATTATCAGAACATCCAAGTGCTGATGAAAGACTGTACGCAGAAATAAAAGAGGTCACAAATGGAGAAGCGCTCTTACCAGAACATTACACCAAGCTTACTTATACGCAAAATGTAATATCTGAATCAATGAGACTTTATCCTCCGGCCTATGTGATCGGAAGGCAAGTAGAAGAAGACATAGAAATTGGACCCTACTTATTTAACAAGGGGGCGATGGTTTTAATCAGTCAGTATGTTATGCATCGAAACGCATCATTCTATTATGAACCTAACATTTTCAAACCGGAACGATTTGATCATAATTTTCTTAAAACCTTGCCTCCTTTTGCCTATTTCCCATTTGGCGGCGGGCCGCGAGTCTGCATCGGAAACCACTTCGCTATGATGGAGGCTACGTTAGCTTTAGCTGCGATTGCTCAGAATTATAAATTCACCTTAACAAGCAGCCAACAAAAAGTAACACCACAGCCCCTTATCACACTTCGGCCTAAAGGCGGGCTCATGATGAAGGTTGAGAAGAGGAAGTAAAAAGTCAGAAATAGAAGAGGCAAATTTTTTTCATAGACTTGATTCATTCGATTTGCTCTATTATTATTTACGGGGAGGATCCTCCTTTTTAATGTTTGTTTTCAGACACTAACATCATATCGGGGGAATCCTCTTCATTTTTATTAAAGTATCTTTTTATTTTAAAAAATCTTTATGCCCTACTCTATCATCAAGCTTCACATACCTCGATCTCCCTAGATATAAAGGAATTGAAAGTTGTTTTAAATTTGGCAGCCCATTACTCAAAAAGAGAGCCTCATCTCGGTAAAAGCCCACAAGTTCGGCGACAAAAAAATCATGGTCTCCATATGTCTTAACATCAACCGTCTCACATTCATACGCAACATAGGCCTCTTTTAAAATAGGAGCTCCCGTTGCCTCACCTTCAATAAAAGATTGGGTTGATAGTTTATCTGTATCAGCTCCTGAGGTCACCCCTGCTTTTTGAATAACTTCCGCCTTCTCAAACGGTAGAAAGTTTATCGCGAATTTCCCTGCTTTCTTCAACAACTGGTATGAATACCTTTCTCGTCCAATACTTACCCCGTACATAGGAGGCTCATAAGAAATATAAGTATGCCATCCACATGCCATTATATTATGTTCCTCTTCAACTGCCACCGTCACTAGCGCGCCACCATGCCAGGATAACTATGCATGACCGTTTTATCTAGCCGCTCTAACATTTACTTCACTCCTCTCTCCCAGCCTTTTCAATCTCATTTGATTGAAGAATCACTGTACCTGTACTTCTATTTTCTGACGCCTGTTTAACCATTGCCCGTGCAACCACCACGTCTTCAATTCCTCTATACTTTCTAAGCGGGCCCAACAAGAGAGGCTTCATCACTTTCACTGCATGCTCACCCATCTTTTCCCCAAAGCGAAATTCTTCACGATTGCCTAACAAAAGAGAAGGTCTGAAGATATCCACATGTGGATAACCTACTTTCTTCACTGCCTCTTCCATTTCGCCTTTTACTCTGCTGTAAAAAACCTGTGACTCTGAGTCTGCTCCTATCGCAGAGATAACAAGTAAACGCGAAGCCCCTTTCTCCCTCGCTATCCTGGCAACTTTAATCGGATATTCATAATCAACTTTTTTAAACGCTTCTTTTGTTTTAGCTTTTTTAATCGTGGTTCCGATACAAATGAATACATCGTCTACTGCTGGAATATCGTCGTCTTCTAAAGTATCAAAGTTTACCGTATGAACGATTTGTTTAGGGTTTGATTTATCCACAGATCTGCGGACTAGTAAATGTACTTCTTTGTATTCCTTCGACTGAGATAATTGGTTGACAACTTGCTTTCCTACAAGCCCTGTTGCCCCAAGTATTAATGCACGACGGTTCATTTTGAAGTCACTCCTTTGAACACCATTATAATGATTCTGTTTGAAAAGAGCGAAAATTTGACTTGATCTTCCAAACTTTCTCATGTTAGGATTTGGTTTGTAAGAGATTTTGTTTTAAAGAACTTAATAGCATTAACTAGGGGTGTCCAACGAGCTGGGCTGAGAGAAAAACGCGTTGAAGTTTTTTAACCCTTCGGACCTGATCTGGCTCATACCAGCGTAGGGAAGTTAGAGACTCCTAAGTATTTACATGTCTATTTGACTACTTCTACATAGTATAAGCCGGGCCCAAATCTATCATTTGGACTCGGCTTTTTATGTACTCCCCTATCCTTTTTATGTACCGATCTCGTCCTCCATATCACAAGCAGAGGAGAGAAAAAGATGTCTGATACGATGCAAAAAAACTTATCAATCATGTCCCAATTTCCAGAAAGTAAAAAAGTGTATGTGAGAGGTTCAAGAGAAGACCTTAAAGTCCCTATGAGAGAGATTTCCTTATCCAACACAACCGGTTCATTCGGTGAGGAACAAAATCCCCCGCTTCGTGTTTACGATACAAGCGGACCTTATACTGACCCACAGCACACGGTGGAGCTAGATAAGGGGCTCCCCCCGCTTCGGAGCAATTGGATTTTTGAACGCGGTGATGTAGAAACCTATTCCGGGCGAAAAGTGTGTGCAATGGATAATGGGTATAAAAGTGAGAATGATCCTAGAGCGTCCTATCAAGAATTTCCTCGCCAAAGCCTGACAGCCGTTAGAGCGAAAGCAGGAAATAATGTCACACAGCTTCATTATGCGAAAAAAGGTATGATTACGCCGGAGATGGAGTTTGTCGCGATCAGAGAGCAGGTCTCACCAGAGTTTGTACGGGAGGAAATTGCTCTTGGTCGTGCCATTATTCCAAACAATATTAATCATCCAGAATCAGAGCCGATGATCATCGGCAGAAATTTCCACGTGAAAATAAATGCAAATATCGGCAACTCTGCCGTTACTTCCTCTATTGAAAAAGAAGTAGAAAAGATGACTTGGGCGACCAGATGGGGTGCCGATACAATCATGGACCTCTCAACAGGCTCTGATATTCATAAAACGAGAGAATGGATTATTCGAAATGCGGCTGTTCCTGTAGGGACTGTTCCTATTTATCAAGCTCTAGAAAAGGTGAATGGGATCGCTGAAAATTTAACATGGGAGATTTACCGGGATACATTAATTGAGCAGGCAGAACAAGGTGTGGATTACTTTACGATTCATGCAGGAGTCCTGCTGCGCTATGTTCCTCTGACAGCTAAACGCATGACCGGCATCGTTTCACGAGGTGGATCCATTATGGCTCAGTGGTGCTTATACCATCATCAAGAGAACTTTCTCTACACTCATTTTGAAGAAATCTGCGACATTATGAAAACCTATGATATCGCCTTTTCACTAGGTGACGGGCTGAGACCTGGATCAATTGCTGATGCCAATGATGACGCACAGTTTGCTGAGCTTGAAACACTAGGTGAACTGACTAAGACAGCCTTTAATCATGATGTGCAAGTGATGGTTGAGGGGCCCGGCCATGTACCGATGCACTTAATTAAAGAAAATATGGATAAACAGCTTGAGACATGCAATGAAGCACCCTTTTATACCCTTGGCCCGCTTACAACAGATATCGCACCAGGCTATGACCACATCACATCGGCCATTGGAGCGGCAATGATTGGCTGGTATGGCACGGCCATGCTTTGTTATGTCACGCCTAAAGAACATCTTGGTCTGCCTAATAAAGAAGATGTCCGCACAGGTGTCATTACGTATAAGATTGCTGCTCATGCAGCCGATTTAGCAAAAGGACATCCTGGTGCTAAAAAAAGAGATGATGCCTTGTCAAAAGCTCGTTTTGAATTCCGCTGGGAAGATCAATTTAATTTATCCCTCGACCCAGAACGAGCACTCGAATATCACGATGAGACTCTCCCTGCAAAAGGAGCGAAGACGGCGCATTTTTGTTCGATGTGCGGTCCTAAATTCTGCAGTATGAGAATTTCTCAGGATATTCGCGATTATGCCAAAGAAAATAACCTTGAAACCAATCAAGCAATTGAGCAAGGAATGCAGGAGAAGGCACAGCAATTTAAGGAGCACGGCAGCACGCTATATAAATAAGGTGGTGTTAGATATGAAGCTTGTCCGGCTTGCAAAGCTTGAACAAGAACGAGCTGCGCTCAACGCTAGAATAAAAGAAATTGAAAAAGAGATTATAACGTTGCAAACAACATGCGAACATACCTTTTCCGGAGACTCCTATTCGCTTAGCTGTACTAAATGCGGAATCACTCGTGTTCTTTATTATTAATTGCTGCCTCCCGGGCTGTCCCACTTAATCGGGGCAGCTTTTTTTGTTTGGAAAACACCACCGGGCAGCGCTCAACTTATTCCTCACGTTTAAAGAAGCTTAATTTGTGATACATAAGAACATACCAACTAGGACAAAATATGGAAGTAGATTACGAACTGAGGAGGTTCAATTTAATGAATGAGCAAACACCCAATCAGCTGCCTGAGAGACCAGAGCCATATTGGAGAATAACAAGCCAGTTAGCAAGCTTTCCTCCCCTTAAAGAAGACATTAAGACTGATGTCTGTATTGTAGGTGGTGGGATTTCTGGAATTACAACGGCCTACCTGCTCGCCAAAGAAGGATTAGATGTGACCTTAATTGAGGCAGATGTATTAGTCAACGGAACGACAGGCCATACAACCGCTAAAATAACAGCCCAGCATGACCTGATTTATGATGAATTAATCCATAATCTCGGCATTGAAAAAGCAAAGTTGTATTACGAGGCAAATGATGCTGCTCTTCAATTTATCCGTAAGTTAGTGAAAGAAGAGAAAATGGCTTGTGATTTTACAGATGAGGATGCCTACCTCTACACCACTAATAACCGAGGTGTCAGCAAGCTGGAACATGAATTTAAAGCTTATCAGGAAATTGGCATTGATTCTGAATGGATTACCTCCATGCCGCTCGATATTCCTATTAAAGCAGGAATCAAAATGCGTAACCAAGCACAATTTCATCCAGTGAAATATTTAGCTCATCTTATTAAAGGATTTACTGAAATGGGCGGTAAAATATATGAGCATACGGTTGCAGATGATGTAAAAGAAGGCGAAGCTCCTATTGTGGTCACACGTGATGGAAAACGGATTTCAGCTCAATATGTAGTAGCTGCTTCCCATTTCCCGTTCTATGACGGCGCTGGTTTTTACTTTTCTAGACTGCATGCAGACCGCTCCTATGTTGTTGCTGTCGAGTGTGATGAGGAATTTCCAGGAGGAATGTACTTAAGCTGTGATGAGCCGAAACGATCTCTACGCTACACGGATATGGATGGCAAAAGGCTCGTCATTGTTGGTGGTGAACAACATAAAACCGGGCAAGGCATGGATACTATGTATCATTACGCGGCACTAGAAGAATACAGCCAAAAGATGTTCACTAATTCCAAGGTCCGCTTCCGCTGGTCTGCCCAAGACCTTGTGACGCTTGATAAGGTCCCTTATATCGGAAAACTTTCACGCATGCATCCAAATATTTTTGTTGCCACAGGCTTTAGAAAATGGGGGATGACAAACGGCACGGTTGCCGCTCATGTGATTTGTGATCTCATTACACATCGTCCAAGTCCATACGAAGAGCTCTTTAAGCCCTCACGCTTTGTCGCTGACCCGAGTATCCGCCACTTCATGTCTGAAAACCTGGATGTCGCAAAGCATCTTATAAAAGGCAAGTTTGATGATGCAGATAAATCAATAGATGAAATCTCGGTTGATGAAGGGGCAGTTGTAAAAGTAGACGGAAAAAGAGCAGGCGCGTATAAGGATAAAGAAGGGTGTCTCCACGTGGTCGACACAACCTGTACGCATATGGGCTGTGAGCTTAATTGGAATAATGGTGACCGAACGTGGGACTGCCCATGTCACGGATCACGTTTCTCTTACAAAGGCGAGGTCATAGAAGGTCCAGCAACAAAGCCGCTTAAGTCATTAAAAGATAAATAAGTATATAGACTCCCTCAAAACATACCTCTCCTTAAAGTGGATATTGATTTCCGCTGCAGGCAATCGCTTTCCGCGGGCGGTCCGGGAGCCTCCTCATCGTTTCACTCTTGTGGGGTCTCCCATGGCCACGCACTTCCCGCAGGAGTCGATTGCCTTTCGCTTCAATCAACGGAGCGAGAAGGCAGTTGAGCTGATCTATACTTAATGGATGGTTTTAAATGATCTTTAGTTAAAGTTAGAAAAGAATAGATCTACAATGTCAGAAAAAAGTAACATGCCAGTAAAATCAACGTCAATTTCAGACCTGCAAATCACAACATACTGCCATTTTATAAATGTAACTAGGAACATCCAATAGATTAAGGTATGATAGGTGGATCACTTACGTTAGAAAGGTTGTGGTCCCATGAATGGTCAAAACCGCTCCTCTATTAAAATCGGCCAGCGCGTTCAGATTGTTTTAAAAAAAGACCAACGCTCTGGCACGTTAACAGAAGGCATCATCTCACGCATTTTAACGAAATCACCTCATCACCCGCACGGCATAAAGGTGATGCTCGCAGATGGCCAAGTAGGACGTGTAAAAGAAATTCTAGAAGAAGCATAAGAAGAGGAGGCCTCCTTTTCTTATGCTTTTCTTTCTACATGAAGCTCAATTATATGCCCATCAGGATCGAGACAAAAAATCTGAGCGAATCCGCTTTTGCTCAGCGGCTTTTCGATGACCTCTATCCCCTTCTTCTTAAGCCAGCATAAAGCCTGGTCATAATCTTCTACTCTAATAGCAAAGTGATGCCCCCTTGAATCTATTATCTTCTTCTCTTCTATTTTGTTACGGTCTTCGATTAAATGCAGCTGGCCTCCTCCAATTTGAAACCAAGCCCCTCTGAAATCAAAGCCAGGACGCTCTGATTCTTCAAGTTTTAAAATTTCTTTATAAAACTGTATCGATTGATTTAAATCCTTCACAACAAGACTTACATGATGAAGATCAACTATTTTAAGCACTTTGACCTAGCCCCTTTGTCGTTTTTTATTAAAAATTCCTACTATTAAACCGATATGTATATAGAGGTATGCATTTATAAGGAGGATGGAGCAAGTGAAATCGATTCAAGCAAAAGTAATCACCCTCATCTGTACGCTGCTCTTAATTACGTTAGGTGTTGTTTCCACTTTAACGTATTTTCAAGTAAAACAACAGGTTGAGGACAATGTTCGAGTTGAAGGGGAGTCCCTTGTACAAGAAAAAACAGATCTCATCTCATTGTATTTAGAGAATTTCGCATCATCTCTTGACCGTTACAGTCAAGATGGACGCATTATAGACATGCTCGAAGCAGCCGAAGAAGAACAAGAAGCTGCGTGGACGATTGTTAACGAAGACTTTCAAACGTTCAATTCCCTAAATGAACACATCGCTGTTACATATATCGGTTCAAACGAAGGTGAATTTTTTACGGAACCGTTTATTGATGTAGGTTCAGATTATGACCCACGTACGCGTCCTTGGTATACAGCAGCAGAAGAAAATCCAGCAGCCGTCATTTGGACAGAGCCCTATGAAGACGCTAGTACGGGTGAATATGTAGTCACTGCAGCCAAAGCTGTAACATCTGGTACGACCGTGCTCGGAGTCGTATCATTTGATTTATATTTAGAAAACTTAACATCGATTATTAATGCTAGCAGCCCTGGGTACGACGGCTACTTTTTCTTATTTGACCAATCTGGCATTGCTCTTGTCCACCCTACACTAAGCGGGAATCAAGCAGATCATCCGGTTGTGTCCCAATTAATTCAATCATCTAATGATAACGGCTTTATGGATTATCAATCAGAAGGAGAAAACCGTCTTCTTTATTACAATACAGTTTCAGAAACAGGCTGGAGGGCAGGCGCTGTATTCTCACATGAAAATATGATGGCTGGCGCTCGAGATATCCGCACAACGATCATTGTAATCGCCCTTGCTGCTATTTTATTATCAGGCGGTATTGCTTATATTTTCTCAAGAAGAATCACTAAGCCAATCGTTGCGTTAAAGAAAGAAGTAAGTCGTGTAGCAAACGGTGACCTTACAACGACGATGAACAGCACATCTAAAGATGAAATCGGACAATTGACCAATGATTTTAATGTTATGGTAGGATCTATGCGTGAGTTGGTTGAATCCATTCAAGCTTCAGTTGAACAAGTAAATGATTCGGCAGAAAGCCTAAGTGCAGTTTCTGAGGAGACAATCGCTTCAAGTGAGGAAGTGGCAAACGCCATTAGCGAAGTGGCATCCGGCTCTACCCAGCAGGCGGAAGATGTAGATGGGGCAAAAGATTTAACGATCGAGCTGTCCAATCAAATTGAAAAAGTCGATTACCACTCGGATGAATTGGTCGTCTTATCTAAAAAAGCTACAGAAGAAAACCAAAAAGGCTCTACGCAAGTAGCTCTTCTGCAAGAGAAAACAAAAGCATTTAATACTGTGATTGGAAATGTAGAGAGTGTCGTGGAAACCCTTGCTAACCGCATCAAAGAAGTAGAGCAAGTAATTAATACAATTAACGATATCTCGAATCAAACGAACTTACTCGCTTTAAATGCAAGTATTGAAGCTGCTCGTGCTGGTGACAGTGGTCGAGGATTTGCTGTCGTCGCTGATGAGGTGCGAAAGCTCGCTGAGCAGACTTCTCAAGCCACTGAAAAAGTACGCCATACAATTGAAGGGATTGAAGCGGAAACGTCTAAAGTCGTTAGTGAAGTACATTCTACAAAGACTATCACAGCTGAACAAAATACAGCAGTGGCCGCAACAGAACAATCTTTTAATGAAATTGAATACGTTGTAGGCGATATTATCCAAGCGATTGACCTTATTAAAGAAGAAGTAAGACATATGAATGAACGTAAAGATTCTGTTGTCGCATCCATTGAAAACATTGCTGCTATTTCTCAGCAATCAGCAGCGGCAGCTGAAGAAGTTACAGCTTCTACAGAAGAACAAATGCGTGCCCTAGCTACCGTTTCTGACTCTGCTGAGGTGCTGACAGATGCAAGTGAACTTCTTACTGAGCGAATGAATCGTTTTAAAGTATAAAGACAGAAAAGACCCTGACTTGAGTGAACACAGGCTAGGGTCTTAGTCTTTTTATTTATCTAATTTAAGCTTTGCTAATGCATCCGCAAGAGCAGTATTTCCAAAATCTTCATCTTTGTTTTGCTTTTTCATATAGTTTGAAACCTCACGCTTTGAGACTTGCTTATGCTTATTTTTCTTTTTGCGTTCATTAAAGACCGACAGCTTCTCACGATGACCGCACACACAAGCAAATGTTTGACCTTCTCCTTCTCCTCTAAGCTCAAGTTTCTTTTTACATTTAGGGCAGCGAGCATTGGTGACCTTCGCGATATTCTTTTTATAGCCGCACTCACGATCCTGACACACTCTCATCTTCCCTCTTTTCCCATTCACTTCAAGCATCAGCTTGCCGCATTCAGGGCATTTGCTTCCTGTTATATTATCGTGACGGAAGGTTTTATCACTAGCCTTAATCGACCCTACAATTGATTTGGCATATTGCTTCATGTCAGAGATAAAAGCCTGCTTTGTCAGCTTGCCATTCGCAATCGCTTCAAGCTTTTGTTCCCACTCAGCCGTAAGTGCAGGAGTACGTAAATCTTCTGGAACAAGATCAAGCAGCTGCTTGCCCTTAGACGTGATAAAAAGATCTTTCCCTCGCTTTTCAATTAAAAAGGATTGGAAAAGCTTTTCGATAATATCTGCTCTCGTAGCAACGGTTCCAATCCCGCCTGTTTTTCCAAGGGTTTCCACAATCTCTTCCGTTTTATTTTCCATAAAAGCTTGAGGACGCTCCATCGCAGAAAGCAATGTTCCTTCATTAAATCGAGCTGGCGGCTTTGTCTCACCTTTTGTGAGGGTGCAATTCTTAATCGTGAATTCTTCAGCTTCCTTTACTACAGGGAGCCCTTCGCTTTCTTCCTTTGTATCGTATACGACTTTCCATCCTAACGCGAGAACTTGGTCCCCCTTCGCTTCGAACTGCTCCCCACAAGCTTCAGCCTCTATTTTGGTCTGCTCATACTCATATGCCGGGTACAATACAGCTAAAAAGCGTCTAACAATCAGCTGGTAGAGCTTGTATTCCCTATCTGATAAAGCAGATGGTGCCGGGGCCTGCTCTGTAGGAATAATCGCATGATGGTCCGTCACTTTACGGTCATCAACAAAATGAGAGTCCGCTTTCAATGGACGCTTCCTGATGTCTGAAACGAATTTCCTGTAAGGCTGTACATCACATGCTTTTAAGCGGTCGTCTAGTGTTTCAACCAGATCTGACGATAAGTAACGTGAATCTGTTCTTGGATACGTTACTGCCTTATGGTGTTCATATAACTTTTGCAACGTGGAGAGCGTTTCTTTTGCCGAGAAGCCAAACTTCTGGTTCGCCTCACGCTGCAGTTCTGTTAAATCATACAATTTAGGCGCCAACGTTTTCTTCTTCTGTTTCTTAACTGCTTTAACGGTGAGTTTTTCTCCTTCAAGCTTTTCTTTTAAGTTCTTCGCATGTTGATCGTCGAAGATTCTGCGTTCTCCGCTCTCTTTTTGATACCACTGAAAGCGAAGACTGTCTTTTACCGAGATAAATAACTGGTCAAATGACTTCGGCTTAAATGCTTGGATATCTGCTTCCCTTTTTGCAATCATGGCAAGTGTCGGTGTTTGTACACGCCCGCAAGATAACTGAGCATTATATTTCGTTGTCAATGCACGAGTCCCGTTCAGTCCTACATACCAATCTGCTTCAGACCTAGCGACTGCAGCATCATATAAGGGTTCATATCTCTTTCCATCTTTCAGCTGAGAGAACCCTTCTTGAATCGCTTTATCAGTAACCGATGATATCCATAAACGCTTGACCGGCTTATGACAATGTGCCTTCGCTAAAATCCACCGTGCAACAAGCTCCCCTTCTCTCCCCGCATCGGTAGCAATAATGACTTGATCCACATCTCCTCTATTAAGCTGAGCTTTCACGGCGTGGAATTGTTTACTCGTTTTTTTTATAACCACTAAATTAAGTTTCGACGGCAGCATCGGTAAATCTTCTAGTTTCCATGATTTATATGTATCACCGTAGCTTTCAGGATCTGCTAGTGTGACAAGATGGCCAAGAGCCCAGGTCACAATATACTTTGAGCCTTCAAAGTATCCATTTCCTTTTTTTTCACACTTCAACACACGCGCTAAATCTCTAGCTACGGAAGGTTTTTCTGCTAGTACCACAGACTTTTTCATTCAAACACCCTTTCTATTAATTCTCCAAAACATATCGACAAATCATCCTCCAATTATGATAGCACCCCCGCTGTTAAAAAGATATCGCATTGGCGTTTCACGTGAAACATCCTTTATTGTTCCACGTGAAACGTTCTATGTTACCAATTTAAGCCCAATCGCTGCGCTCAGAATCATTGCAAGGAAGACAAGCCTTTTCCAATCGGTTGATTCTTTATAAAAGATCATTCCTAGAAGCGCTCCTCCTGCTGCACCGATTCCTGTCCATACAGCATAGGCCGTCCCCATCGGCAATCCTTCCATCGAAGCTGCCAGGAATAGAAAGCTGATCACAAAAGAGCTTCCTAGCATGAGTAAGCTGGTCATTTTATGGTCATGATGCCACTTATTAATCATTGCTACACCAGCCATTTCAAATAGTCCTGCTAAAATTAAATACACCCATTCCACTCTTACTCCACCCCTTTCTCATGCTGGCTTTGATCTTCACTCGTTACAAGCTTTAATCCTATAATCCCAGCTAAAAGCAACCCTATCAGAAGAACCTTTATTATTTCTAACGGCTCTCCAAATAATAAAAATTCTGCAGAAACGGTACCTGCAGTACCCAACCCTACAAATACAGCATAGGCAGTTCCAACCGGCAGTCTTTTCCCTGCTTGAATTAACAAGTAAAAGCTGACCGCAATTGCTATGACTGTGACCATCCACTCCCACCACAAGGAAGCATGTTTTAATCCAATCACCCAGCCAACCTCAAAAAATGCTGCAATGACGACCTTTCCCCACTCTACATTTAATTTCTCATTTGTTCTCCTGCCCACTCTCTCTTCCTCTCCTTTATCACAACAAGAAAGCCCGGGACATACTCTTTTCTAAAAAGAATATCTCCCGGGCTTTTATCCCTCCGTGTCACAATTGGTTTCATTGTGGGTTTTCTCTCGGACCAGTCCAGTTGAATCGCTGCGGAACCCTAGAAAACAACATATATTCAATTGCCTACATTATTTCAACTTCTCTTTTTAATGTCAACTAGAAAATGTTAACTTCATTTATTTCTACCTAGTTAATGATATGCCAAACGCTTTAAAAAGGAGGTAATTGCTGTCATTCAGTCGTTTCATTTGTAAATATATTGAAATATACAACTACTTCATTCTATTTTTTTACCAATAAATATAAAAACAAGAAAAAATGTGTCCTTCTATGCAGGTCATCTTACTTTTTTGAGCAAAACAAATAAAAATGTCCCTGTTTACATCCTTTGTGTCCCGGATGATGGTCTCTTGTTTACAGCAGAAAAGCTATGAAACAATAAAATTAATCAATAATCATCCTGTATAGACTGAGACATTTTAAAGAGTGATGTTTAAAAAATCTTCATTCGTGGTAAACAGTTTTGGTCAATACATACAGGAATCTTATGAGGAGTGATGACATGAAACAACTATTTTTGTTAAGTAAAACATTTGTAGCATTAGCTATTCTATTTTTCATTTCACCAACAGAAGGACACGCTCACAGCTTGCTGAAACAAGGAGATACGGGTGCAGAGGTAGAAGAGTTACAAAAGCAATTAATTCAACTAGATTACTTAGATACGGATGCAACAGGTTACTACGGCCCTCAAACCGACCAGGCTGTCCGAAACTTCCAAAGTGATTTTGGGTTAGTTGTAGACGGACTTGCAGGAGTTGCTACACATAGTTTATTAGAAGAAGTACATAAGTTAGCGAAAATTGTCTACGGTGAAGCACGTGGAGAATCTTTTGAAGGACAAGTAGCCGTAGCTGGTGTTGTATTAAATAGAGTAGAGTCTGATGAATTTCCTCAAACTCTTGCCGGTGTCATCTACCAGCGTAATGCATTTACTGCGGTTCATGATGGACAATATGAGTTAACACCTGATGCGACAGCATACCAAGCCGTAAGAGAAGCATACAAAGGTACTGATCCAAGCCAGGGGGCATTATATTATTTTAACCCAGACATCGCGACATCTGAATGGATCCAAACAAGAACAGTAGAACATCGTATTGGCAGCCACGTATTTGCTAATTAAAAAAACAAGCCAGGCTCTTATTATCAGGGCCTGGCTGTTTCACTGTATCCACTTTTTTATATCAGCTTCCTTACAAAAACCACTTTTAAATAGTTTCCTTCAGGAAAAGCTTTCGTCGTTTTAAAATCAGGCGGCAGAGAATAGCTCTCTTCAATTTTGTAGCGGTACCCTTCCTTCTTAAACGCTTGATCTATAAAGCCTTTAAACTTCTTCATTCCAAATGTACTGCAATTTGTAGAAGCAACAATGACCCCGTTATCTTCCGTAATCTGAATCGCTTCTTGCAACAGACTTGTATAGTCCTTCTGTGCACTGAACGTATGTTTTTTTGACCTAGCAAAGCTTGGTGGATCTAAAATAACTATATCAAAGCTCAAGTCCTTACGTTTAGCATAATTAAAGTATTTAAACACATCCATAACAACAATGTCGTGGGCCTCGTAATCCATTCCATTTACACTAAACTGCTCAATCGTCTTAGGGAGACTTCTATTAGCTAAATCAACGCTCGTTGTTTTGGTCGCTCCGCCTAATGCTGCAGCTACTGAAAAAGCTCCTGTGTAAGAGAATGTATTCAGTACCGTTTTACCCTCTGCATAAGAATCACGGATCTTTTTCCGTACCTCTTTTTGATCAAGAAACACCCCTACCATCGGGCCATCATTTAAATACACTGCAAACTGAATTCCATTTTCTAAAACAAGCAGCGGAAACTCTCCCCTGTCTCCAGTAACAAAATCATCATCTTCTACATACATCCCTTTTTTATTGAACCGCTTCTTTTCATACAGCCCTTTAAAATTGGGAGCAGACTGCAGTGCTTCAATAACCCAATCACGGAAACGATAGACCCCTTCACTGTACCATGTCATCACATAATAACCGTGATAATAATCAATTGTGAGACCGCCCACCCCGTCACCTTCACCATTAAATACACGAAATGCGGTTGTATCATTTGATTCAAAATAAGAGTTTCTATGGTTAATGGCCTGATGAATTCTCCCTAAAAAGAACATAGAGTCAATTGCTTCATGCTCACTTCTCGTTAAAATCCATCCATACCCTTTATTCTGGCGTCCATAATAGCCTCTGCCAATAAAATTTCCACGCGTATCAACAAGTGAGAGAAGCATTCCTTCTTCCTTTAACGGCTTAATATTTTGGATCGCCTCTTTCTCAAGCAAAGGAGAGCCTGATTTTATTTTTTTTATATGTGAATCGTTTATCGTTACTTTTAACTCGTTCATCTATTTCTTCCACCCAACATTGGCTATTTTCCCGCATGCTACGCACGGGGTTGCACGTTCTTATTCTGTAGGGTGATTATATCATTATTCTAAATAGAACTAAATGTACCCCGCTGCAACCAAATGTGTTAGAATTTTCTAATAACAGATTTAGGAGTGAACCGTTTGAAATTAACTAATCTTGAAAAATACCATGACCCTCTGCTTTATGACGCTCAAAATGATACGTACACAAAAGACTTATCTCTCATAGAAGAATACGCTGATCAATGTCACGGTCCGATTATTGACCTTGCATGCGGCACGGGAAGAAGTGCGGTATATCTAGCAGAACGAGGCCATCACATCATTGGGGTCGATATTCACCAAGGAATGTTAGACCGCGCTAGGAAGAAAGCAGAATCCAAAAATGTCAAAGTAGATTTCCACCTGCAGGATGCAACAAAACTAGATCTCACAGTAAAGAGTCCCTTTCTTTTTCTAGTTGGTAATGCCTTTCAACATTTCTTAACCAATGAAGAGCAGGATGCCCTCTTAAGCGGGATTCATGCGCACCTTGAGGAGGAAGGAATTTTCTTGTTCGGTACTCGTTTTCTAGAAAAAGAAGATATTTTAGGGGTGAAACCGTATGAGGCATCCTTCACAGATCATCTTGGCAGAAAGGTCACAGAGGTTTATGAAGACATTTATCACCCCCTAGAGCAAGTGCTAGAATGCGTATCACAAGTGATAAAAATAGATGGGGAAAAGGTACAAAAAGAGAAAGAAACGATCCGCCTTCGCTATGTTCTCCCACAAGAAATGAAACGGCTCCTAGAAGGACATGGATTTACCATTTTACACGCTTATAGCGATTGGAATAAGACACCAATGCATGCAAAGAGCAAGCAATTGATCTATGTATGTAAGAAAGATTCTGTTTAACACCTGCAAAGAGGGCTGACCATTATGCAGGTCAACCCTCCTCCTCTTAATCTTCTTTATATTGCATATACACAACATGTGTAACTAAATAATCTTCTAAGCCGTGTTTTCCATCAGCACCGCCGAGCCCTGATTTTCTCATGCCAGCATGGTACCCTTGTATCGCTTCAAAATTCTCACGGTTAACAAATGTCTCGCCATATTCCAAGAGAGCAGTGGCACGCATCACTTCATGATAATTTTCACTGTAAATAGAAGACGATAACCCGTACTCGGAATCATTCGCCATTTCAATCACTTCATCAAAATCACGATAAGTTGTGACCGGAAGAACGGGCCCGAAAATTTCTTCTTTCATAATCGCCGAATCATGCTTCACGTCTTTTAACAAGGTAGGCTCAAAGAAAAAGCCTTTTTCTACTTCAGCTGGCTGTCCTCCGACAAGAATCGTAGCCCCGTCTTTCACGGCTTCTTTCACCATATCATAAATGCCCTCTAAATGATCTTTGCTAATTAATGGCCCTATATCCGCCTTTTTATCTTCTAGCGGATTGCCATACGTTGCAGCTTTCATCACATCAACCATTTTCAGTAGAAATTCATCTGCTACATCCTCATGAACATATACTCTCTCAGCATTTGTACAAGCCTGCCCTGAGTTTGTCAGGCGTGACGTTTTAATGCTTTTCACAGCCAGATCGAGATCAGCATGCTTTGTAACGATTGCTGGTGCCTTCCCGCCTAATTCTAAATTAACCTTTGTAATCTGCTGGGCAGCGGCCTCCATTACTTTCGTTCCCGCTTTAATGCCACCAGTCATCGTCACCATCCCTACTTTAGGGTGTGATGCCATGACGTTGCCAATTTCGGAGCCTTTACCCGTCACAAAATTATAAACCCCTTTTGGCAAGGAAGAACGGTGAACAAGCTCATTAAATTTCGCTGCTGTATTTGGAGTCTGCTGACTCGGCTTAAGCACAATCGTACAGCCTGCAATTAACGCAGTGGCTACTTTTCTAGCCAAAATAAACACTGGGAAATTCCATGGCACAATTCCTGCAATTACACCAATCGGCTTTTTGTGTATGAAAATTTGTTCATTCGTCTGATCACTTGGAACGATTTCACCTTCGATTTTTCTCGACCATTCAGACATATAATAAAAATAATCAATTGCCATATCGACTTCGCCCACTGCAAGGTCATAACTCTTACCTTGCTCTTCGATTAGAAGACGTATAAATGTTTCTCTTTCTTCTTTAAGGGCATCCCCTAACTCTCGGACAACTTTTCCTCTTTCATTTGAAGGAACCGTCTTCCATGATTGCAACGCATCATACGCGGCATCAATTGCCTTGTTTGCATCCTCTTCAGTACCGTTTGCAATCCTTGAAATCACTTCTTCTGTAGAAGGATTAACGACATCTATAAATTCCTTTGACGTTGAATCAATAAACTCCCCTGCTATATATAATTTATGTGGATCCATCCTTTTGCCTCCTTATATGAAAAGTACCTACAAAAGCTTTTCCTATTTTGTACGTTTCTTAAACACCTTTTGGACAATCAATGCACAAGGTATTGGATGATAACTTCTTTTCATAATTTCACAAATTACAAGCGAACCTTTGATATTACTTGCCTCGTGACCCTCCTCTCTTCTTTTTAACCTTACAAAAAACCCCTCCCAGGTTTTAAAATATCAGTGGCGGGTACATTTTTACCAAGGAGGCGATAACGATGAAACCAAACTATAAAGAGTTCCAAAATGACGAAGAAGTTGTACGTGAAATTGAAACATTGAAGGCTAGAGGAGTAGACCCAGCAACAATGTATGTCATCACTCATGATGATGATCGTACAGACCGCATTGCAGATAATGCAGATGCCAATACAGTTGGAGCGAGCGAAGTAGGTCTTGGTACCTCCATTAAGAATGTGTTCCGCAAAAAGGGCGATGAACTGCGTGCTAAATTTTCAGAGCTTGGCTTCACTGAAGCAGAAGCAGAAAATTTAGAGAACAAACTAGACCAAGGTAAAGTCATTCTTGTCTTAAAAGAAGATCACCCTGTTAATATGTAATAAAAAATAAGCTCGATCTGAGGCTGTAACTCAGATCGAGCTTATTTTACTGGTTAACTAATACTTTAAGCCGGCCTTGAAGCTCTTTAACTGCTTCTGGTAATGAATGCTCATCTACAGGTTTTGAAAAATAGTACCCTTGCAGCTCATCACATTTAGATTCTAAAAGCATTTCTGCCTGCTCGCTTGTTTCCACACCCTCTGCAGTGACACGCAGTCCAAGTTTTCTAGCAAGCGAAATAATCGAATGGACAATATGATATTCTTTCGTCTCGTTTTCGATATTATGAATAAAGACTTTATCGATTTTAATTTTATCGACCGGAAGCAGACGTAAATAGTTCAATGAAGCATTACTGACACCGAAATCATCAATTGCTACACTAAAACCTACCTCTTTTAAGCGTGATAACTTATGAATAATCGCTTGCTCATTTTTTAATAAGGAATGCTCTGTTATTTCTAATTCAATCTGCTCTGCAGAAATTCCATATTCCGATATCCCTTCAATTAAGCGGCTTTCGATAGACGGTGCGGCTAATGTTTTAGGAGATAAATTAACAGCCACCTTTGCTTTAGGATCGTTTAATGATCGCAGGAACTCACACGCTTTTTCAATGACCCACTCATCGATCAGCTGGATGAAGTCTCTGTCTTCTGCAACGAGTATAAATACATCAGGCGGAATCGTGCCTAGCTTTGGACTAAACCACCTAAGAAGTGCCTCGAAATGAACCGTTGACGTTTCCACATGAACAATTGGCTGAAAATAAAGAGTCAATTCTTTTCTAGAAATTGCTTTACGGAGCTCACGTTCTAGAATAGGCTTATTCATCACTTCGTTCGTATGCTTATTAAAATTAAAGACCGTAATAGCTTGTCCGCCTTTTTGCTTCGCTTGAAACATAGCGTGATACGATTGGTTAATTAAATGTTCAATTGGCAATTCCTCGTTACGCTTGTAGGCGATCCCCATGACGGACTGTACCGATAAATTCATTTCATCAATTAAATACGGCGCCTGAAGCTGGCGTTGAATCTCAGCAGCTACCTGACAAATTTCCTTATCAGACACTACATAAAAAATATATTCATCTCCAGCAACCCGAGCCAATCCGCTTTCTTCAAATTGCAGGACACGCAGCATACGATTTGTCATTTCAACCGTAAATTCATCCATCGATTCATGGCCAATCAAGTCCACAATCCGCTCAAATTGATTAATTTTCAAATAGCATACAGCTAGCTGCTTATCTGATGCATTTTTCACTTTGCTCTCAAGCTTTTCTTTTAAACCCTTAATGCTCGGCAGTCCGGTCAGCGAGTCAAAAAAGTCATCATGAGTCAGCTTTTCTGTGAAACATAATAAATAGTTAATGAAACCATCTTCTTCTACGATCGGTGTGATCACTGACTTACCCATTTGATTCATCGATTCAACATTCATTTTATCCTTATAGGTTACAGGTTTTCTTTTATGAATCGCTTCAAGATACATTTGTTGGAGGTGTTCTGCGATATAAGCAGGGTACACATCATCTATATATTTCCCTAGGCAGTCTTCGGTTAAAGAAGCATATTCTAGTGCTCCGTGACTGAAATAAGCATATTTAAAACGTCCTTCTACGTACTCCATCAAAAATACAATATCATGAAGCTCTTCTAACGTTTTTATGATTTGTCTTAATTGAATCGTCTTATTTCCAATGCTCTCATTCATCAAATCACCTCTTTCTAGCAGAATTGCGCAGATGTCTATAACATGATTCGATTAGACCTTTTCTTTTATATCGACCTAAAAGCAGACTTCTTTCTGTTTATTCTAACTAATTTTTCCTATAAGCGAAATATGTTTTTTTTAGGGAGGCTAAAGAATGATTCATACGGAGAGTTTAAACATGAAGAAGTTATGAATCCAGATGAAAAAAGCCGGTTCACGCTTGTGAGACCGACTTAATTTCTAGGATCTAGGGGAGCCTGGATTTGTATGCTTTTGCTGTTTGCGTTTATTTAAAAACTTTCTTACGATCGGATAAATAATAGGTGCCCACTTGATAATACGTTTAATTAATCGTCCCAAGGATAACGCCTCCTTTTTATGTAATTAAGATACCCTATCACTCGCTTTTCAAACATTATGGTTAGACTTTATATGGTTGACTTTAACTCATTGGTTCTAAACCCCAATCTAATGCATAGATTAAGGTATAAAGTTATGGCAGCATCGCCAAGCGGTAAGGCAAAGGTCTGCAAAACCTTCATCCCCGGTTCGAATCCGGGTGCTGCCTCTAGTATTACCTCGCTTTTGCGAGGTTTTCTTCACGTTTAGCCCTAATTTCTCATTCATGATCAGCCATTTCATAGTAACATTAAGGTAAATACTGGATGAGGGGTTAAAGTGTATGTCAAATAAAGTAATACTAGGCTGCTTTTTTATTGCGGTATCTGCTTTTTTATATGCCTCCAAACATATGACAGCCGCGCTGATGGTCATGAACTTAAATTCAACAGAAGCGAACTACTTTGATGGAGGCTATGCCTCTATTTCAACAGGCATTTCCTTTTGGACAGGCCTGTCTCTACTTGTGGGGATTACCCTGCTGCTGCTTGACTGGTTCCCTGCTATAAAAGGCTTTCTAAAACAAATAATTCAGCCCAAAAATAAAACCTCCCATTGATTGGGAGGTTTTCAGCTGATTTTTGTGCCATTTGGTAAATTTGTATCGGGCTTTAACAGCACCACGTCCCCTTCTTCAGGCACACCGCCTAACACAAGTACCTCTGACTTAAATCCAGCTACCCTTCTCGGTGGAAAATTGACAACCGCTGTCACTTGCCTGCCTATCAACTCTTCTGGGTTGTATCGTTTAGTAATTTGAGCGCTTGAACCTTTTATACCAAGCTCTTCTCCAAAATCAATTGTAAGCTTAATGGCAGGCACGCGAGCGCCTACAAGCGGTTCGGCTGCTTGTATCGTGCCAATTCGGATATCTAATTCTAAAAAGTCTTCAATCGTTGCCATAGGTACCACTCCTTTATCTATTTCTCTTTTCATTCGACACCTATTGCTCATATCCTACTTTTTTGCTTAAACAATCTCGTTGAACATCTTTTGCAGCAGTTTAAATAGTGACAGGGGCTTTACCACTTTTTCAATCTTCCAAGTCGTTTTATTACGCTACCCGAAAGATAGTTGTTACAATAGGTATATGGAAGTTTTGAACTATTCGCGCGCATACTATGTTGTGCACAGTACCTTCCAAGTACTATCTGATGAAAAGAGTTGAGATGATGTCATTAAATCAAAAAGCGAAAACGCTGAAAGATATTAAATTTTCCGTTCTTGACCTTGCACCGGTTATTGTAGGAGGAACGCCTCGTGATTCATTTAAAAATACAGTCGACTTAGCTCAACATGCTGAAAAATGGGGTTACGAGCGGTATTGGCTGGCTGAGCATCATAATATGCCTGGTATTGCCAGCTCTGCTACGTCAGTAGTCATCGGACATGTTGCCGCTCATACAAACAGCATTCGAGTAGGTTCCGGGGGGATTATGCTTCCAAACCATGCCCCGTTAGTCATTGCAGAGCAGTTTGGGACACTAGAGTCTTTATTCCCCGGAAGAATCGATCTCGGCCTTGGCAGGGCACCAGGGACCGATCAAATGACGGCTTATGCGTTAAGACGTGACCGCAGAAGCAACGGCCAAGACTTTCCAGAGCAGCTTGCCGAATTACGTGAATACTTGCAGCCAACTGAAGAGCTTCGCGTTCGTGCTGTGCCTGGAGAAGGACTTGATATTCCGATCTGGCTGTTAGGCTCTAGCGGGTTCAGTGCGCAATTAGCAGGGACACTCGGCCTGCCATTTGCGTTTGCCAGCCATTTTTCACCTGATAACACATTGCCTGCATTAAAAGTGTATCGTGATCACTTCAAACCATCAAAAGTTCTAGATGAGCCATATGCGATGGTAGGAGTTAATGTCATTGCGGCAGATACCGCTGATGAGGCACATCGTTTATCGACATCGATGCAGCAGCAATTTTTAAATCTCGTTCGTAATCAGCCAACGCAGCTCCAGCCTCCAGTTGATAGCATGGATGACTTATGGACACCATTTGAAAAACAAACACTTAACCAGCAGCTAGGTTCATCTGTGATTGGTAATAAGCAGATGGTACAAGAGCAGCTGCAAGCTTTCTTAGATGAAACAGGAGCTGATGAAATGATGGTAAATGCACAAATTTATGATCACAAAGCACGACTCCGCTCATTTGAAATTGTTTCAGAAGTTGTTCGTTAAATAGAGGGTGCAATCTTCGTTTCCATTAAAAAAGAGGTAGAGCAGCATAAGTGCTCATACCTCTTTTTATTTTACTCTTTAATTAAATGATAAAGACGGGTAAGATCATCTTTCAGCAAGATTTTCGGTACAGGATAGAGCGGGTTCGCTTCCTTATGCGCCCTCTCTACCATTAAAGGAATATCCTCTTCTTTGATATCGCTCACTTTATCTGGAATATTCATAGCGGCATTAAGTTCTTTAATTGATCTAATGAACTTTACGGCCTTCTCTTTATCCGATTCTTCCGACGCACAAATCTCCGCTGCATCAGCTAACTCCGCTAATGGCTTATATACTGATGAGCCATAGTACTCTAAAACATGAGGTAGAATGATCGCATTCGCTTGCCCATGAGGTACACCGTAAAACGCGCTAAGTGTATGAGCAATAGCATGGACATATCCGACATATGCCCTGGTAAAAGCCACTCCTGCTAAATAAGACGCCTTCTGCATAGACTTACGGCTTTCTTTATTCAGTCCATCCGAATATGCTGTTGGTAAATGGTTAAAAATGAGGTTCACTGATTGCAAACTGCATTGTTTCGTTTCTTCCGTATTGCTTCTGCCAATATATGCTTCAACAGCATGCGTCAATGCATCCATTCCCGTAGCTGCCGTTATATGAGCAGGGAGCTTTATAGTCAAAAGAGGATCAAGCACGGCATAATCAGGGATAAGAACAGGATCATTAACTGCATACTTCTCCTGAGTTTCTGTGTGAGAGATGACAGCCGCTAATGTCGCTTCGCTCCCGGTCCCTGATGTCGTCGGTACAGCAAACAAAAGAGGGGTTTTTTTCTTCACTTTTAACTGACCTCTCATTTCTGAAATCCTTTTATCCGGCCGAGCCACCCGTGCTGCTACTCCTTTTGCACAATCAATAGAAGACCCACCTCCAAATGCAACAATCCCCATGCATCGATTGGAATGGTAAAGTTCCAATGCTTCTTCTATATTTTGAATGGTCGGGTTCGGTACGGTCTTATCATAAATACACACATCAATAGAAAGCCTCTTTACTTGTTCCACAAAAGGATACAGCAGGCCTGCTGAAATGATTCCCTGGTCAGTGACGATTAACAAACAATCGACCTTTTGATCTTTAATAATGGCAGGAAGTTCATCTAAGCTGCCTTCTCCTTCTAGTAAAGAAGGATAGCGCCAAGGCAGGAAGGTAGAAATTATTTTATAAATAGCCTGATACGACCTGTAATAGCATATACGCATGATATCCCCCCTCTTTTAGCTCATTTTATGCCCCAAAAAACCCAAAAAGTATAAGAAAGTATCTTTAATTGCTATACTATTTATATATATATTTACTATATACCCAAAAGACCAAAAAACTCAAAGTAAATGTTTATTTAAACTAGGAGGTAGACGATTGAGCCTGACAAACCGGCGAAAACAATTTTTAGAGGAGTTAGTTCATATCTATGCTAAAACAAATGAACCGATCCATTACTCCGAGATCGCTAAAACGATTGGTGTCAGCAAATGGACCGCCTACGATATTTTAAAAGAGCTCGAAAAGCATCAATTCCTTGAGAAAACATATTCAGTCAATCCTAATGAAACAGGACGTTCCCTTGTCGTTTTTGTTCCTACAGAAAAATCGAAGGATATGTTTCTTAAAGAAAGAGTTCATATCACAAGCGAAGAAGAATGGATGGGTATTAAAGAAAATGTGCTGGCTTTTATCCATCAAACGAAATCATTAGATAATCAAATCACTCCCTTGCTAGAACGTATGCCCCATGCCCCTTATAAAATTGAGGTATGTGCTCAGTTTTTAGGAGTTCTTCTCGTTTATTTAAATAACCAAGGTCCTAACATACAACATCTTACTCTTAATATGCTGAACATCTCAAAAAATCCAGCCATTCAGCTGTCGACGTTTGTTGGAGCTGTCACAGGAATGATAATTGAATCAGCAAGTGAAACGATCAGTCCTGAAATGGTTGAATTACTAAGGCAGTTTACGCATGCCCTCGAAGAATTAAAAGAGGAAGAACTAATTTATCTGATTCATTTATTAGAAGATTTACGAGCGTAATGCAAATAAAACACAATGGCCTTTGGACCATTGTGTTTATTTATTAGCATAGGGATTTATGAATCCATATGGCTGCCTGAGACCCTTCTCCCATCGCAATCGTCACTTGTTCTGAGTGAGCAGCTACATCGCCTGCTGCCCATACATGCTCCACTGAGGTCATTTTAGAGCGAGGGTCGACTACGATATGCTTGTTAGAAAGCCTCTCAGCTCCTAGCTGCTGAGCCAAATCAGAACGCACCTCATTCCCGCCAAACGCAATGAACCCTTTATTTACCTTTATCACATTTCCGTTCTTTAATCTCACATCCAAAAGAAGTCCATCCTCTTCCGTCAAAGCTGAAACCTCTTCTTGGATATATTCAACGCCTTTTTCTTTGAGTTGTTTAAGCAAATCTTTAGAAACTGTCCTTTTTTCATGGTTTATATACAGTAAGTTCTTACTCCAATAAAGAAGAGTGAGGGCCATATTGGCTCCAACATCGCCACTCCCTATAATGACAGTTTTCATGTCTTTAATTTCATACCCATCACAGTCCGGGCAAACATATACGCTTTTCCCGAGACAAGGGAGCAGCCCTTCAAGTTTAGGAAACCGGTCCATAATTCCAGTAGCAAGCAATACTCGCTTTCCTAATATATCTTCTCTGTGATCGGTTTGAAGAGTGAAATAAGTTTTATGCTTATTTATGGTATCAACTTTCCCTTGTAAAAACTGGACTCCTAATCGTACAGCATGTTCTTTTCCAATTGATCGTAAATAGTCTCCACTTACACCATCGGGGTAACCTAATATATTATGATAACTTTTACATAATAATGATCTGCCTCCATCGCTATCAATGACAAGGACACGATGCTCGTATCTTCCTAATTGAATAGCTGCTTGCAAACCAGCAATTCCGCCTCCAACAATGACACAATCATACATGGTAATCACCTCATCTATATCATTCCCAAATAAGGCAAAACCATAAAAAAACAGCTCCCCCCGATACAAATCAGAAGTAAGCTGTCCTACTCACTTATTCATTCTAGAAAGAAAATCACCTAACAAATCATCGGCATCCTCTTCTTCAGTATCCTCTAACTCTTCTGTAGCTGCCTGTTCTTTGTTCATTTGGCTCCAGTCAAAGTTCATAAGTTCATCATCTGATGTGCGAGGTGGTGTATGCTCCTCCTCTTCTGTTGCTGCAACTTCTTCTATAGCTTCTTTTTGATCATCAAAAGAAGAAAGCTCAATTTCTTGAAGATAAAGAGCCTCATCAATATCAAGTGAAGAACTATTGAGAGCCGCTAAAACAGATGTGGCACGCATCGGATCAGCCAGCAGCTGATAAACAATGCTCCCTAACAAGGCTTCAGAATGAGAGTGCTTAAGCCAATTTCGCTGTTCCTTGCTTAACTGTTTAGGCAAAGGAATCGTAACCGTTTCTCTGTCTTGTGAAAGTGAATGGCTTACCCCTTCTAATACATATTCAGCCATCTTGCTTGAAAAGTTTCTTCTCTCCGTCTCTTTTAACTTCTGAAGCTGCCTTAGAATATGATCAGGAGTATCAGAAGGAAGGCGAAAAGTAATCGCCTGCCCCCTTTCAATTCCTGTTGACCCCTTTTTTTTCATCATAGCACCTATTATTTCTTAGCCGCTTTTTTCTCTTGATGAGACTGAGGATCTTTCGCTGCTGCGACTTGATTATTTTTACGATCAAAATCAGCAATCAGCTTGTAATATGCATTAGCCATCATCCAGATGCTCTCTTTCTCATCTTCAAAGAACGCAATATTATAACCGTCTAAATTATTATTTAATGTTTTCAAGTACTCTTTTAATACCATCGCACCGCCGCCTACAAAGTAGCAAATCTCTGTTTGCGAATTCTTTTGCCATACGTTACGAAGATGGCGGTATTGCTTTTTCGCAAGTTCAAATAAAATGCGGTCTGTAATGTCATGAACACTCGTACGGCTTCCTTTAACCATGATGTGATTGCGGTCTTGCTTTTTCGTAATGACCTCAACTACATCGCGGCGAGTATCTAACTCAACACCGTGTTTCGTTCTAATTTCTTCACGGATGGCCTCAAGAGATTCAGACACCCCAAGGTTAAAGCCTTGAGCCTTATCATCATCAACATTACGGTTTTTAATAACAGCGATATCTGTTGAAAGCCCGCCGATATCTTGAATTAAAATACGCTTATCTACTAGATCACGATTAATAATATTTAAATCTTTATCCATCACTAAGTTAATGTAGGCAGCAAAGCCTTCTGGATATACTTTTACTTGGTCAAAGCGGATGTTAACTTTTAATCCTTGGTATTTAGGTGTCACTAAAAACTCTACTTGGTGAACAGAGCTTAGAAGCTGAGAACGATATCCAACATCTTTTCCTTCTTTTACTTCACGAAGCGGCAAGCCCGTCCCTAACGTATAATTTGCATCTATTACTTGATTAGACTTTTTAAACAGCTCGCCGTTTTCCGCACGAACTGCATCAAGCGCTAATGTAGCAAAAAGCATAACAAGCGTTTGATCTTCTTCAGATTTACTGCTGCCTGGGTCAAGCTCTGTCGCATTGTCGCTTTTTGTCGCTAAATTCCCCACACGATAGATCGCATTATTATCATTTAATGCGGGTGAATGGACACGGATATGTATTCCTTCTAAAGGATCTTTATCATTTAATTCCTCAATTCCAATAACAGGACGATCCTCTGTATCTCTAGCAATTACATTTGGGATATTTAATTCAAAATCAGCTTTTCCAAATAAGGCTTTAACTGAATCATTACCAACATCAATAGCTGCGATTCTACTTTTCGTCATACATGTATCAAACCTTTCCATATAAAATAATGGCTAAATAGAATAATGGATCTAAATCTATCTTTTACCATTTCTATTTAAGAGTATCTCAGCACCATCTTTCCGTCAATCACCCAATAGTTGCATTCAAATAGTATACATGTTTACATTTTTGTATACTTGTATACCATTATGTATGCATGGCTTTAAAACAGTATGTGTACTTGTTTGTATACATGTTTACATTTTTGTATACACATAGTTTACATCTTGTTTTCTTGTTTACATTTTTGTATAGATTATAAAATTACCAGTAATATCCTTCTGTTGGGCACAATTAGACTACTAGAAACGTCATATCCTCTTCTTTCAAGTCCAGCTCAGAACGCTAGTACTCTCCATCGAGCTATAAAAAAATGAGTGCGGTACAAACTATACTAAGATCATTAGAAAGGCTCCACAAAAAAGAGCCAGGCGAAACATTTCCCACCTGGCTGACTTTATACTACTTCTTTTGAATCGTTACATCTTGCAGCTGATATACACCAGATGCATCAGACCAGAACCCTTCAACACCTTCCCCTACTCCCATAATATGAGATGGGTGATATAAGAAAGCCATCGGTGATTCCTCATTTAAGTAGTTTGTTGCCTCTACATACATTTGAAGTCTCGTATCTTCATCTTGTTCTATACGTGCCTCATATAACATTTGATCAAACGCTTCATCTTGCATAAATACGCGATTACCAGAGCCTACACTATCAGAGTGGAATAACATGTGCATAGGATAATCAGCATCACCTGTACCAAGAGATAAGCCTAGAATAAACATATCATGTTCACCAGCAGTAGTAGCATCTAAGTATGCCCCCCACTCTACCACTTGAATATCAACATCAATCCCAATTTCAGCTAAGCTTGCTTGTGTAAGTTCAGCAATATCAATACGTTCACGATTATCATTTGTCCAGATTGTTGTATTAAATCCATTTTCATAACCCGCTTCAGCTAGAAGTTCTTTCGCCCCTTCAACATCACGCTCAATCGCATCTACCTCTTCGCTAAATCCAAAGTTCGTATCATTGATTGGGCCAATAGCAGCTTCACCTGTACCATCTAAAATACCATTAAGCATTGCTTCTTTATCAAGCGTCATCGCAATCGCTTGTCTAACTAATTTATTATCAAACGGTTCTTTCTCCATATTAAAGCCGAGATATGTGATACTTGCGGCATTTCGAACATAAGCTTCAGTTCCAGCCATATTTTCAACACGGCTTAAATCACTTGGCTGTACAGGGTCAATAATATGAGCTGATCCTGTCTCAAGCTCAGCAATACGTGTTAAGTCTTCAGGTACCACTCTGAATGTTACTTTATCTACCTTAGCGTTCTCACCCCAATAATCTTCAAAATTATCTAGAACGAGATGATCACCAGGCTGCCAGTTATCAAATTTAAAGAATCCAGTTCCAATAGGGTTTTCATTTACATATGTACCAGGCTGTTCTCCATTCTCTACTGCTTCGTTATCCCCGTCAATAACCTCTTTACTGATCATACTTGATGCATAATGTGCCATATGAGCAGGAAGCGGAGCAAATGGCTGCTCTGTTTTAAACTGAATTGTATGGTCATCTACTACATTAATTTCTTCCACAATTTCAAAAAGAATAGCACGCGGAGATGCTGTTGTTTCATCCAAGATACGTTCAACATTCGCCTTTACGACTTCAGCGTTAAATTCACTGCCATCATGGAAATACACATCTTCACGAAGCTTAAACTCCCAAACGTCCTCTTCAACCGGCGTCCATTCTTCTGCTAACAAAGGCTCAAGTTCCATGTCGGTGTTGTACTTTACGAGTGTTTGGTAGATATTTGACTGAACATTCCCACTTGGAACATCACTAGACGTATGTGGATCAAGTGACGTAGCATCCGATAAAACCGCTACTACAAGATCACCGCCTCCCTCTGCTTCTACTCCTTGCCCAGTCTCATCTGTCGCTTCGCCATTAGATGTTGGTTCGCTTGCACAACCCACAAGCGCCAAAGCCATAGCAATAGAACAAACACCAGCTCTGAAAAATTTGCTTTTAATCATGACATCCTCCCTTAAAATAGTCTTTTTGACACATACAAAATTACTACACTATTACAAGATTGTAAACAGTATTAACAGAAAATTTTATTTTTTTATTATTTTTAGAAACTATAGTTAAATGTAAAGTGCTGTATTTAATGCCAATCATCTAGTGTCACTAAATATATTTACTATATTTTTCCTTGATTTATGGATAAAGCTTTCTTTGTATATATTTATACTGAAATAATATGTCCTCTTACAAAAGACAAAAAAAGAGAGGGGACATGTCCCCTCTCTGTATACATATTCAACCATTTGTTTATCGGTTCCAATGGCGGTGTTCCATAACCGCTCCAGTAAGGTTTTGACTGAAAATGTTCATATCAGTTCCAGTTACTACTCCTTCTTTTTCTACAATTTCTTGTTCTTCTAGCCACTTAATACCTACATGAGTCGCCCCGATTGGCTTGAAGTGAGCATAAGCTTCTTTAATAAAGTACACAGCATCGTCTTTAAACGATGGATCAACTTCCTTTCCACCGACTACATATAAAGCATCGAACAATACAGATTCGCCAGTCAGGAAGGTGTGATCAATTTCAATTTCGCTGCCTCCTGCGCATTTTTTAATGCCTAATTTATCACTGATAAACTCTGCTTGAATCCCTTTAGACTGAAGCTCATTAAGAACTTGCTTCACTTCGTCTCCGTTAAATCCATTATCTATAATAACCCCAACTTTACGAGTATCAGGCTTTTTAATTGTATTTTCCTGACTAAGAGCCGGAGAAGATTTTGTCACACTAGAACCTTCAGATTGAGGTAGATTCGCTCCAATCGCCTCAGCTACCGGCTTTGCTAAATCCGATGTTACATGGGCAAACATCTCCACGACTTGCTGTTGAACCGACTTACTTTGAACTTTTCCGAGCTCAAAACTGAACGCTTCAATAATGTGATTTTTTTCAACCTCGCTCATACTATTCCAGAATAATTTAGCTTGAGAGAAATGATCTTTAAAGCTTTCACTTCTTTTACGAACTTTACGCCCCTCTACCTTCTCCTGATAATGAGCATAGCCTCCTTCTTCTTCAGATGCTGGTTGTGGTGTATTAGCTGCTAAAGAGTTTTTATGATAACTTACCTGTCCTTTATTAATCGTTTGACGCCCATACCCATCTCGCTGGTTATTATGGAAAGGACATACCGGTCTATTAATCGGCAGCTCATGAAAGTTAGGACCTCCTAAGCGGATCAGCTGTGTATCCGTATAGGAGAACAATCTACCTTGCAAGAGAGGATCATTTGTAAAATCAATTCCCGGTACTACATGTCCTGGATGGAAGGCAACTTGCTCCGTTTCAGCAAATACATTATCTACATTACGGTTTAATGTCATTTTCCCGATGATTTTCACAGGTACTTCTTCTTCTGGCCATATCTTTGTCGGATCGAGTACATCAAAGTCGAAGTTAAATTCATCCTCTTCGCTAATAAGCTGAACACCTAGTTCATATTCAGGATAATCTCCATTTTCAATCGATTCCCATAAGTCACGACGGTGGAAATCGGGGTCTTTACCAGCAATTTTCTGTGCTTCATCCCACACAAGCGAATGAATACCAAGCACCGGCTTCCAATGAAACTTAACAAAATGAGCTTTACCTTCTTCATTAACAAATCGGAAAGTGTGGACTCCGAAGCCTTCCATCATCCGGAAGCTGCGGGGGATGGATCGGTCTGACATTGCCCACATGACCATATGGGCAGATTCCTGATTGTTTGCAATGAAGTCCCAAAATGTATCATGAGCTGATTGTGCTTGTGGGATTTCATTATGCGGTTCTGGCTTAAGGGCATGAACTAAATCTGGAAACTTAATTGCATCTTGGATAAAGAAAACAGGAATATTATTACCCACTAAATCGTAGTTTCCTTCTTCAGTATAAAATTTAGTCGCAAATCCACGAGCATCTCGAACTGTCTCAGCAGAACCTTTTGAACCTGCTACTGTAGAGAAGCGGACAAAAACAGGTGTTTTAACAGATGGATCTTGCAAAAACTTTGCCTTTGTAAACTCTTTCATAGAATCATATACTTGGAACTCACCGTGTGCTGCAAATCCACGGGCATGAACAATCCTCTCAGGGATCCGTTCATGGTCAAAATGAGTCATTTTTTCACGGAAATGAAAGTCTTCCATTAAAGTTGGACCACGTTCGCCAGCCTTAAGGGAAAATTCATCTTCAGAAACTTTTAATCCTTGATTGGTTGTCAATTTTTTCCCTTCATCTTCAACTCGAAATGATTCTAGCTGTTGATCTTTTTTATTCTGCATTTCTCGTTCATTACTCATTTCATTGTCCTCCCTTAAACATGCAATCATTTTTTTACGGTTAATATCCAATACTCTCTACCCTTTGGAATGAATAGTAAAACAAGAAAATGATGACCATTTTAAAAGAGGTGACTTTCGATCTATTTTGTTTTCACTAGTATTTGACTCACTGGTAAATAAAGATAGTTCCACCCTCTCTACTTAATTTGTTATAATACAAGAATGAACGTAAATGACAATTAAAAAGAGGAGAAAGATGCTTGTGTTTAATGTCATCACTCAAGCTGAAACGCTTGCCGTACTAAACTCTATTGGAGAAAATATCTTCATTGCAGATAATGACTTTCAGTTAGTATGGATGAATAATTCTGCCCATCAACTACTAGAAGAAATAAAAGATGATATTCATATATCAAATTCACATGATGTACTAGGAAAGAATTTATCAATTTTCCATCGTAACTTTAATCACCAACAACATATATTAACGCACCATCTTCCTTATCAAACAAAAATCAAGCTTTATGGGAAGTATTCGGCCTTGCTAAAAGTGACAAGACTTAAAAATGAGAAGAATGAAGAGGTTGGCTACATTCTTACCTGGGATGATGTAACAGCTGCTGAGGAAGAAAATGAGAGGCAAATGTCACTGTTAGAGCAGTTAAGTACCCCCATCCTCCCTATGGCTGTCGATGACTCCCTGCTAGTTCCCTTGATCGGAACGTACGATAGCAAGCGCTTTGATCTGTTGCAGCAAAAATTATTAAAGGAGTGCGCCAAACTGGGGATAGAGTACGTCGTTTTTGATTTCAGCGCTATGATAGTTGAAGATCATGATCTAGTGGTCAATCAAATTGCAACAATCTCAGAAACAGTGTCTTTAATTGGCGCAGAGCCTATATATGTAGGGTTTCAAATACCGCTTATAAAGAACTTAGTAGCACAAAAAGTGAAACCAGAAGCCAAAATATATGGCTCTTTCAAGCAAGCCTCGACTTATTTACTTAAGAAAACTGGTTACCTGAGCTCTTAAAGATACTAGTAAAAGAAGCTGCTCCTAAGGGGCAGCTTCTTTCTTATTATTTAATACTTTTCAGGCGGAACCTGTTAGGGCACCCTATTTCTACGAGGTATTAGTAATCCTGCCTAGAAAGAAACCATCCACTTCACTCAACTTTCCTCTCCATAATCTAACGCCTGATTGTGGAATAGGATTGCTGTCTCCATAATAAATGTCAGCATGCTTTAAGTGGATATAATTCGCCTCTTCTGTTCCACTTTTTCCTGCTTCTTCACTTGCAGATGCCATCTGCTTAGATATAGCTTGAGTTATATCATCGCTATCCTCAAATCCTTCACTCAAGTCCATAAAATAATCCTTTGCAGACATCAACGTCCCTGTTATAAGACAACCATCTATTTGTAACGTAAGGTCTAACGTAAACCCTCGGTTATTAGCTGCCTGCACGAAAAATTCAAGAATGGGATCTTTCTTTAGAACTAAATCATTCCTCACCCTTCCATCTCCTCTCACCGTGCAGCCTAAGGAAGTCGATATGGTTAACTCTTATATGCTTTTTCGACTTTACTCTTCTTTTTTAGAGCTTTTGCTAGTTTTTTTTGTGTTAGAAGAACGTTTTGATCTCGAAGAATTCTTTGACTGATCCGATTTCTTTTCTTCTTTTTCTTTTTCTTGTTCTTGTTCCGGCTCTTCTTCTAGATCTTCCTCTTTCTCTTTCTCTTCTTCTTTCTCTTCCGTTTCTTCTTCTGCCTCTTTTTCTTCACCAGATTCCTCATCTGTTTCGCCTTCTTCACTAGAAGGATCTGTGCTTTCTTGCTCTTGTTCTTCCTCTTCTATTCTTTCATCTTCCTCAGGATCTTCCTCAGGCTCTTTTTCTTCTTGATCTTTATCATCATTCTCTTTTCCGAATAACCCTTTAATATTCTCTTCTAGTTGGTCTAAGCGATTGTTCAGCTTATTGCTGCTAGAATCATGACCTTCCTTTTCTTGATCTGAGGTGGTTTCCCCAGCAGAAATCTTCCCTAAAAAGAAACCGTCTACTTCACTTAATTTTCCTCTCCACAACACTTCTCCCTCAGAAGGAGTAGGCTCGCGATCTCCACAATAAACTTGCGCTTCATTTAAGTGGATAAAGCTTGCAGGAGTCTCTTCATCGCCTTTTGCAGACTCCCCTGCTTGCTTTAACTGCTCACTTAGGTGATTTGAAATATCATTTCCACCTTCAAACTTTTCACTTAATAACGAAAAGTATTCTTTTGCTGAGATCATTGTACCGGTAACCATAGCTCCGCCGACATTTAACGTAATATTTAAAGAAAAATCATGCTTATTCGCTGCGTGCACGAAGTATTCTAGTATACTATCTTGTGCGTTACTCATATGACCATCTCCCTTCTCAACTTATTTTGACGAAGTATCATCATCACTTGAGAGGGTTGTACTATTTTTAGATTTAGATTGTGATGATTTTTTTGAAGAAGTACGTTTTCTTCTTGTGTTTCCTTTTTTACTTGTTGTATTTTTTTTCGATGAATCTTTTTTGTCCTCTTCATCAGAATCCGATTCATCATCAGACTCTTCCTCTTTTTCATCTTCGTCTGAGTCTTCTTCTTTATCCTTACTATCATCGTTCTTAGAAGACTTGTCTTCCTTGTCTTCTTCTTCTTTCTCTTCTTCTTTCTCTTCTTCATCTGTGTTTTCTACTTCTTCTGGCTCTTCTTCTTTTGTGTCTTCCTCATCAGTTGAATCTTCATCATTTTTTTCTTCTTCATTCTTTTCTTCTTTATTCTCATTTTGACCGTCTGCTAATTTTGTTAACATTTCTTCTAGTCTGCCTAGACGGTCATGAAGGTTTTCATTTTCTTCTTTCAATGCTTCATAGTCTTCATTTTTAGAACTTTCTTCTGTGCTGTCAGAGTTCTCAGAAGCTGCATTTTCTTCTTCATTTGTTTCTTCATTTGTTTCTTCATTTTTTGATTCTTCTTCATTATCATCGTTATCTTTTGAGTCATCGTTGTGGTTGAATAAGCTCATAGCGGAATTCTTAATTGAATCTGCCGCTTGCTTCGATTTTTCTTTTGCCATCTGACCGAAATCTGATCCTTTGCTCTTTAGCTTGTCGCTGTCGATGCTGTCTTTAATTCTCTTTGCGTTCTCAGGTGTAGCCAAATAACCAACCGTTGCTCCAATTAATCCCCCCGCAATGGAACGCTTAATAGGACTGCCGTTTGAACCTGTTTCCTCGTTCGATGTACCTTCATTATTTGTTTGCTGATCCTCTGTTTGATTCTCTACTTTTTGTTGTTCTGCCATCATAAAAACCTCCTATTAATAATTAAACTCCGTCTGGTCTAAACGGTTTGTATTTAATTTATTTTCAAGAGACTCTAATCTCTCTTTTAACTTCTCATTTTCTTCTTCTAAAGCTTTTGTGCTGTTATTTGAGGCTTTTGAACTTAAGTAAGGGTCTGTTTCCCACCAGTCCATACCAATTTCTTTTGCTTTATCAACTGAGGCTACAATTAAACGGATTTTAATCGTTAATAGCTCCACATCAGCAATACCAACTGTGATATCACCTGCAATAACAACGCCTTTATCTAATATTTTCTCTAACACATCTACAATCGTGCTTGACTGCATCGAGTGTTCGACTGCCATAATCAAGTCCTCCTTACTAATCTAGTTAAAGCAAACTTCCTAGGGGACCGAGGTCAATGTTTAAGTCATCGGCATCAAGGCCAAATATACTTTTTAACTCTTCCATTTTCTCTTCTAGATTCATTAAAGCTTCACCTAAATTTTCAATTTGTTCATCCGTTAACGTACCACCTTCAACACGCCGCATTGCATGCCGCTCAACAATCTGCCGCAAGAGCTCGATAACGGTAAGAACTAGCTGTGCTAAGCCATGTTCAGCTTTATCAGGATCTAAATTAATTCTTCCATTTGTTCGGCTGGCCGGTTGCATCCATTAACTCCTCCCTTTGTAAATCAAAGTTTTCTGATGAAACAGGAGTATTCTGTTGTGCCTGAACGAGAGATTCTACAGAGGCAATTAAAACTCTTAAATCTAGATAAACTAGATCTACCCCCGCAATAGAGATCACTAAATCAGCTTTAATCGCCACTCCCTTATCAAGAATTACATCTAAAATATCAATCAATGCGATATCTTTGTCCTCAATTGATTCTCTTAGAGACATATTGATTCCTCACTTATGAAAACTGGGAAAAGTGGTAGGCTGGCCACGGACCGGATGCGACAAACTGCCATCCCTTTTCTCCCATTTTCTTTTCATAGTCTTGAATTTGTTCTAAGAACGTTTCTACCTTTTCTTTAGGAATGAGATATACTCCATTCCATGTCATGTTCTCTTTCTTTCCGGTTACATCCTTGTTCCAGTTTCTTTTCACTGTACCTTGCAAAACATAACCGAGCAGATGATTATGGACCTCTTCACCGACACGTTCTTTCTCAGCTTCTGCTTCCTCTGCGATGACTTTATCTAGTTTCTTATTCTCAAAAAACTGCTTGCCTCTCGGTAACTCTTTAATCTCTTCTTTTCTAGCTTCCACTGCAGGGTTATTCTTTGCTACTTCTTTATGAAGCAGCTGATCATCGCAATAGATCTTAACATTCCACTCTTCGTTGCCTTTAAGAGAGCTGAACGTTTCAGCAAGTTTTATCTCGTGATCTTCAATGGTTTTCATTAAACTCTCTTCTGATTTATACAACGTACAAAATTTAAGCGGAATTGTCGTATAGCTTTTAGCTAGCTGCATCACGGTCTCATGGTGATGGAAGGCTTTTTCCTGAAGCCACTCCATATCTTGATCAACACGTTCTTTGATCTTCTCTTCTGAATACTCACTACCATCTAATTTGCAAACAACAGCACTGTGCTGCCCTATTTGGATGGGATAAAGCTCACCCTCTTGATCAAACCCTTTCATTGATGGAAGCGGCTCGCTGCTTAATTCAGGTGTTGGAATGAGCCCGTATAAATAAATTAATTGTTCCATCTTTCCTACTCCTTCTCTCTTCGCTGAGCCATCTGCTCCCACTGTTCAATCTCAAGCTGTTTAGCCACTTCATATCGAGTAAGCAGCTCTTCTTCCTTTGCTTTATAAGCTTCCTCAGGAATTTCGCCAAGTTCATACATCATTTGGAGCTGGATCAGTTTTTGTTGAATCGTCGGCAGATCATAAAGCTCTTTATCTGCTTCTTCTTTCACTTTTTCACCAATTTTGATGACAAGGTTAATGGGGGCCGTTACCAGCTTATGAATCATCAGCTTTCTTCTACTTTCAATCTAATATTCACAAAATTATAGGCTGGCCATGGACCTGTGTAATTAAATTCCACTTTGTCATTCCACTTTTCATGAGCCTCATTAACCTTTTGATCAAACTCTTCTTCTTTGTCTCGGTCGACGAGAAAAGAGGCGTTTAACAGCATCGTTTCTCCTATCGGATCATTGGCTTTTGCAGCCACTCCCGCCTTTTCTAATGGCTCATAGACCTTTTCCTTCACTTCGTTTTGCAAGGTCTTCATAAATTGTTGAGCGGCATCTCCAATTTTAATCCGTTCATAATAACTTGCTGCTTCAGATTTCCCTTTAACAGAATGCGCCATCTTCTCTAAATTTGTATTTTCCTTCACTTTAGCTTCTAGCCATTCTTTTTTAGCAATCACCTTTAATCCGACTTCAATTTTTCCTTTTATTTCTGGAAACAGCTTTGTAAATTGGGGATATAAATTCTCAAGTAATACTCCCACGTCTTCTGATGACTGAAATACATTACCAAAACTAACAGGAATAACTGTGTCTTTTTTGTCCATTACGACTGAAACAACGTGTTGATGCATCATCAGATTCTCTTTGTTTGGGTGATAGATCTTCATTGGAACATCTGCTGCTACCATCGCGGCATTTTTATAACGCACTGTAAAAAGTTTTCGCTTCTCGCCTTCAATTTCTACTTCTCCAAAATCATCATCTACATCCGTCTCTATCCCGCAAAATATATACGTACCCATTTTTGTCTCTTGACTCATTCTTAAAAACCCCTTTATTTATGCTATTTCTATCTCCTGACCTTAATTAGAGACATTCATTTGTTTTAGTGCTTTCACTATTAGTTCTTCTGCTGCTTTGATTGGTTGCTCTGTTTCAATACAGCGGCTTAGTTGATGACTTAGGATGTCTAAACATAACTGCTTGAACTCCTCATTTTCTCCATCAATGGCTATGCCCTCTTCTACGACCAGTTTCGCAATCATGAGTGAAGCTCTTAAACTTGGTCCGTTCTCACCTGAACACTCATCTCTTAACCTCGAGACAAGAGTCGTAATCTTCTTTGCCTGACTCTCTTCAAGTCCATATTTACCCGCTGCAATATTCGCTTCATAGTCTTGATCTTTATAATCCACAACAATCGATATTAAGCGATCTAATAAAGCATCCTGGGTTTTAAACACTCCGGCATATTCTTCTGGATTACTTGTGAAAATGACTCTAAAATCAGGATGAACAGGAACAAACGGTTCGGTTTTCTTTGAACCGTACAGGGGCAAGATCTTCTCTTCAAGAATGGATAAAAATAGATTATTAGTTGTAGGCTTAGATCTTGTGAATTCATCGTAAACAAGCGTATAACCATGTTTAACCGCTTCAAGCAGCCGTCCATCTCTCCAGGTTTCTTGGACACTTTCGTCCTTTTTGTAAACAGAGCGTATATAGTTATCAACGATCTTCTTACTTGTATAGCCTGTAAAACCACCAATTAAATCTTTATTATCTAACTCATGATTCCCATGAATCAGCATAACCGGACGTCTCCTCTTCTTAGCAAGGGCGAGTGCCAGAGATGTCTTCCCGGCCCCTGTTGGACCTGTGTAATGAATAGGGTAGCCTGCTTTTAAATAACGCAAGGAGCGAGTTAGCAGCTGTTTTGTGTCTTCATCTTGGATTAGAGCTTCAGTTTTTGTTTTGACCTTATCTTTTAATACAGTCACTAGGCATCCCTCCTACTCATTACTATTCTTTCATTGATCTATGGCACTTCTGTAACGCACCTCACGCCTTCTAAAAGAAGTCACTTCCTTATCCTCATTTAGAGCTACATCGTATACACCGATCATTTCGTCTTTTGCATACTTTTTCATATATTCCTTTTCTTCAATGACTTCAACAATTAAGTGCCAGCCGCCATTCTCCGCTTCTTCAACTGCCGTTATTTTATGAAGAGGCGCAACGTGTTCATTGAAGAAGCCAGCAACATTATTCATGATTTCTTTTATTCCCATAGTGCCCTCCTGCTTATCAGGCAATGTGCAGCCGACTTAAGCCGGCCGACAATGCCATTTAAATACTAAATGCAGCATTTCGTTCATTTGACTGCTCTGGCAGCCCTTCCTCTTCTACCTCATCACGAAGGAGACCTACTGCTTCTGCATAACGTAACCAAGTATCCACACTTGCAATAACGACACGTGCCTCAACTGTTAAAATTTCAATCCCTACTACCGAAACTCTCACAAAAGCATCAATAACAATCCCTTTATCTAAAATCCGGTCAATTACCTCTGCTAAACTTGAACTATCGGTACTTTTTTGAACAGCCATTCTTCTTTCCCCTTTCCGAATTAAGAACCCATTGTCTTAATATCATTTGAAGATTTGATATCCTTTGAGCTCTTCACATCTTTATAACTTTTGATGCTTGAAACTCCTTTAATCTGGCTGACACCTTTTATTCTTTTGTCATCTTTATCATTCTGATTTGATTTGATTTTTTCCTGAAAGTCTTCCCCGGCTTCTACTACATTGCCTATCTTATCTTTCACTTTCAGTAAGGCATCTTGTGCTTTCTCTTTACCTTCTTCTGCCTTATCGTGCAGCTTCTCTGCGCCCTCGTCTTTCGCATCTTCAAGCTTATCAGTCGCATCATCAGCCTTATCTTGGACATTTTCAACAAACTTTTCCTTTGCTTTGTCTTTGACCGTTTCTTTTATTTCATCTTTGATTGGTTCTGGAGTATATTCGACTATTTTTTTAGCCGCTTTGCCGGCAGCTTTTTTAAATGTGCCCATCGAATTCCTCCTCCTCTACTCTGAATCCATGAACGCTATTTCTTAGACTCTACTAAGTTGTTGAGCATTTCTTCAATTTTTTCTAAACGATCGTTTAATTGTTTATTTTCTTCTTTTATTTCGTCGTATTCAGAAGACGACTGCTCTTGTGAAGAGTCTTCTTCCTTACTCTTATTTTGTTGTTCGTCTTGGTCTTGGTCCTGTTCTTCATCTTGCTCTTCATTTTTTTTCTTCGGTAAAAATCCTCCGCCGTTCATATACCCGGATGCCGTTTGTCTAAAGCTGTTAATTGCTTGCTCCGTTAAAATTTCTTGGGCTGTTCTTTTTAATTCTTTTCCTGCCGACCTCATAACTTCAGACTCACTTAAACTTTTCATTACCTTCTTGCTTGTACCAGGACTTGATAACAAACCAATTCCTGCTCCGACTACCCCGCCGATCAACGCTAGGTTCATAGAATTCGTTTGGTTGTTTTTCTCTGTGCTTTGTTTGCTCTCTTCTTTTGTTGTCATATCCTTTCAACCTCTTTTCTTATAAATGTAATAAATTGTATCTTTATATACCTTTAGAAACTAAATTGCGGCTGTGTATTCTGACCTCTCTCGGGCAGGCCTTCTTCCTCCACTTCATCACGCAATAGCCCTACTGCTTCTGCATAACGCAGCCAAGTGTCCACACTAGCTATCACAACCCTCGCTTCAACCGTTAAAATTTCAATTCCAACTAATGAGACTCTGACAAAGGCATCAATAACAATTCCTTTATCTAAGATTCTGTCAATCACTTCTGCCAGACTTGAACTATCCGTACTTTTTTGAATACTCATCTAGCTCACTCCTTTATGGATTGTTTCTTGCGCTTAATCATAGGCTTGATCATTACCAAACGAAGAACAACCAAATTCTGTCGGCTACGAGTCTATTCCTTAGAAAATAATGATTAAAACGAGTCTTTAGTATTGTTTAAATTAATTACCAGTATTTTCATTAGAAACCGGGTTAGTTTTACAACTTTAGCCATCAGGAAATCATACAGGTACTGGTTTTAGCGACATTTTATTAACCTTTCATCTCTTGTTTTGATATATTTTGAAGCAATGGTGCCAGTCTAATAGATGGTCCTTAAGTCACAAGGATGACATAGAAAATAGTTATTTAAATTCTTACATATAGATAGTTTTTACCTTGCCTTGTGATAAACACAAAAAAGCGAACCTGTCTAAACAGGTTCGCAATAAATCTAATCACGTTGATTAAGCATGTAATTATGCTTTAACTTTGGATTTTGATTTGTCTTTTTTAATTTGTTTACTTCTTAGCTGGCCACATGCTGCATCAATATCTGTTCCGTGCTCAAGACGAACACCACAGTTAATGCCATTTTTCTTTAGTTCATCATAGAAGCCTAAAATATCTTCTTTAATGCTTCGTTGATACTGACCATGCTCATCAACTGGGTTGTACGGAATTAAATTGACATACGTTAAATGACGTTTATCTTTGAACATTTCTGCAAGCTCTTTTGCATGCTCTCGTTGATCATTGACGCCTTTTAACAAGATATACTCAATCGTAATTTTACGATTTGTTTTCTCAAGATAATAATCAATAGCTTTCATCAGCTTTTCAATCGGAATCGCTTTGTTGATCTTCATAATCTTCGTTCGCAGCTCGTTATTAGGAGCATGAAGTGAGATCGCTAAGTTTACTTGCAGCTTAAGGTCTGCAAACTCATAGATCTTATCTGCTAATCCACTTGTAGATACAGTAATATGACGAGCTCCGATAGCAAGTCCTTTATGGTCTTTCACTACTTCAAGGAAATCAACCATATTGTCAAAGTTATCAAATGGCTCACCAATCCCCATCACAACAATGTGACTGACTCTCTCGTCTTTCCCAACACTATCTAAGTGATGCTGAACATTCATAATCTGTTCAACGATTTCACCGCTCGATAGATCACGGCTTTTCTTTAACAGGCCGCTCGCACAGAAACTGCAGCCGATATTACAGCCTACTTGAGTCGTAACACAAACAGACAAACCGTATTTATGCTTCATTAAGACTGTTTCAATTAAGTTGCCGTCATACAGTTTGAAGAGGAATTTAATGGTACCGTCACTAGATTCCTGTTTCACATGCTCTGTTAAAGTAGAAATTACAAAATTCTCTCTTAAAAGCTCTAGACAGTCTTTATTTACATTATTCATCTCATCAAAGCTTTTCACACGTTTTCTATATAACCAGTCCCAAACTTGAGTCGCACGGAATTTCTTATGTCCACGCTCCATCAGCCATTCAGTCAACTGATCCATCGTTAAACCGTAAATGGATTCTTTATGCATGTAAAACCCTCATTTCAATTTATATATTTCCCAAAGTCTAAGTGACATCTATTATAAGCCAGTGTATACACAATGTTGCATCTCTTCATTGTCCCATATCTAGAGAACACCCTCAACCATCGTGCCCTAAAAAGACACACTATAACCCATTATAAGGATTGCCAAAGTACTTGACAATCCTTAATGCTGTGTCTCTATATGGAAATTACATACGTTCCCCGTTATGCCTAGGGAGAGTAAGGGTGACGACAACTCCGGATTCTTCCCGATTTTTAATTGAAAGAGAACCTTCATGCTCTTTCATAATTGAGGATGAGATCATCAACCCAAGCCCAGTTCCTGTTTCCTTTGTTGTATAAAAAGGAGAACCAATTTCACATAGCATCTCACTAGGGATCGGAGGACCGTCATTTTCAATATGAATACATACCTGATCTTTAATAGTGGATAATGTAATCTCAATGCATCCTTTATATTCTATCGCTTCAATCGCATTTTTAAACACATTAATCAGCACTTGCTTTAATCGATTATAATCTCCGTAGATAAGAGGGGTATGATTATTATTCCAGTTCACATTAATCTTTTGATTCATACAAATTGATTCAAATAACAAGATCACTTCTTCGATCAATTCTTTAATAGAAATAGGTGCCAGCTCTGCTGCACGAGGTTTTGCAAGAATTAATAACTCCTCGACAATTCCATCCATCCGCTTCAATTCAGCCTGCATCATCTCTTTATGATGAGAGTTTTCCATTAACTGTGTAAATCCTGACAACACTGTAATTGGATTACGGATCTCATGAGCAATGCCAGCTGCTAGTTCTCCGACTACCTTCAGCTTCTCAGATTGTCTTAACTGAGCTTCTGTGCGCTTACGTTCAGAAATATCCCAGATCATCATTAAATAAGCGACAATTTTTCCGTTTGTATCTTTAATATAGGAAATGGCAATGGCTACTGATAATGGCTTGCCTTCCCTAGATTTATGTATCATCTCAAGCTCAGAGGTTGCTTCCCATTGCGGCGGAATAAACTCATTAATATGATAACCAACCAGCTCCTCATACTCCCACCCGTATAAAGAACTAAATGCCTCGTTTACGTTTATAATCTTTCCATTTGAATCATAAACAACAATAGCCTCACTCGTTTGTGTAAAGAAAGCATCCAGATAATTCTCAGTCGACGCAAGCTTCTCCTTCGCCTGCTTCTCTCCTAACCTAGCCTTCACCCATAAGCTTTTTGTAAATTTAATATGAAATAAAAAGAACATCATAATAATGATCGACAAGGCGATAATATAAGCAATATCAACGGGCTCAACGGTAGTAAATATCTCTTCAAACGAAAAATAAAAAAAGTATGTTAACGAAAAGATCGCCAGTACACCTGAGAAGATCGTTACGCCGTAATGCTGGTATAGGGATGTAATAATAATTCCAAGCAAGATATAAATATAGTTTACTAAATACGGAAACTCGACATTCAGTACAAATAAGTAGAAGAACATCGTAAAGGAGATAATATACATCATCCAATATTCATTTTTAAGCAGCTTTCTAATAATCATTAATCCAACTAATAAAGAAAAGCCGACTGGAGGCCATTTAGATGAATAGACTGGATCAAATATGAAGACGGCCATCGTCAACGCATATGAGAGCCACAATACAATGATCATTAATCGATTTCGTTTCTTTATAAAGGACTTAATATCCGTCTCTACTCCCATACGTTCCTCACCCACTCTGCCTAATCAGGTCTTACCTACTACTTAAAATACCATAAATTAGTACAAAATTACATACATAGTTAATAGGTAAGGAAGATAGGTATAAGGAACTTCCTGTACACCCCAATCGATAGTTAATCATATGGGCAGTTAATATCTTTAAAATAAACTATGATGTTGGCACAAAAATATTAATGCGGTCTATGTATACCGCTCCTGAAATATACTTCGCTTTTCGCGGGGAGCCAGTGAGCTTCCTCGGACTAAAGCCCTGTGGGATCTCACTCCTGCTCTAGTAACCGCAGAAGTCTCCGTATATTTCATCCGCTGGGTTACTGCTTTGAGTGATTAATAAATGGAGTGTTTTAGTTATTGTTCAGTTCAAGTTATAAAAGCTGAAATCCGCGACCTCGTTTACTAATGTCATTGAACTGCTGCTTATTATGAGGGAGCAATTTCACAACATCCCCCCTCCGTTGATTGGAGCGGAAGACACCGACTCCAGCGGGATGTGCGTGACCAGGGAGACCCCACAGGACAAATTGCACTGGACCCATAAAGTTGGACACTTTTTTAAGCAGCTTTTTGGGTACTGAGTCGATAAGCTACTGGACTTTTCCGGTTCAATCTTGATTTAATTCTCACATGGTTGTAGTAATAGATGTATTGTTCTAACTCTTCTTTGAAGTGTTCAATACTATCAAATTCGTTTAAATAAAGGAACTCCGATTTCAGGATTCCAAAAAAGTTTTCCATGACAGAATTATCGTGACAGTTGCCTTTTCGAGACATACTTTGTGTGATGTTATGTTCTTTCAGTTTCCTTACGTAAGGGGCCATTCGATAGTGCCAACCTTGATCAGAATGAATCAAGAGATCATCGCCTTTATTTAGGTGCTTTAACCCTTGGTCCAACATCGTATCGACCAAATCATACGTTGGTCTTGATTGGAGCGTATAGGTTATCAGTTCGCCGTTAAACAGGTCAAATAGTGGAGACAGATAGAGCTTCTGTCCAAACAATTTAAATTCCGTAATGTCTGTCACCCACTTTTGATTAGGCTTCTCGGCTCTAAAGTTACGGTTTAGGATGTTTGGAGCTGCTTTTCCAACTTCTCCTTTATATGATTTGTATTTTTTCATTCGTACAAGGCATTTAAGCCCTAGGTCTCTCATCATTCGAAGCACTTTCTTTTTGTTAATCGCATATCCCTTTTCCTGAAGGAGGTCTGTAATACGACGATAGCCATATCGACCAAAGTGCTTATGGTAAATGAATGCAATTCTTCTTTTCCATTTTCGATCAGGATCTGGCTGGCTCCATTTTTTAACAAGGTTATAGTAAGTGCTTCTAGGCATCTTGGCTATTTTCAACATTCGACTCACCGGGAATTCGTTCCTTAGTTCATATACTACTTTCGCTTTGATTTTGTTGGTGATTGTTCTTCCTGAACTAAGGCTTTCAGCTTTTTTAAATACGCATTCTCCATACGAAGGTATTCCAGCTCTTTTTTCAACTCTTCTACCGATGGGTTTGAAGAGTTGTTGCCCTTATTTTTATTCTGATTAACAGTCATTGTAGATAGCCCCTTTTCTCTTAGTTCAAAGGCATCTTCTCCAGCTGTTTCCCACTTTTTCTTCCATCTGCGAAGCATACATGGAACGGGGATATGAAAAATGGCTGATGCCTCTCGAATGGAGTAATTCTCTTCGGTCATAAATTGAATTACTTTCAGTTTAAAGGCAGTTGAGTAGTTTGTATAGGGGAAGGCAAAAGCTTGATCCCCATGATAGCGAACTAACATCACCCAATATCGCAGCGTCGAATCATCTACGCCCACTTGATTTGCAAGTTCTCGATAACTGATGATTTCATTTAGATAACGTTTAGCCGCTTGAAGTTTATATTCCTTGGTGAACGTGGTCATTGATGAAGGCACCTCCTATTGTTGATTGAGGTGTCCAACAATAGGGGTGCAGTACAAAATGCGACGAGGAGGCTCCCGGACCGCCCGCGGAAAGCGTGTGTCTGCAGCGGAGATCAACAACTACTATAAGATGGGTCTTTTTTAAGTTCCTTATACCATCTATGAGAATTCGTATATTTCATCCGCTGGGTTATGTTTTGCTCTAAAATGTAGGCGAGAATTGGGGTAGAATTAGCTCAATTAAATAGTAAAGAAAAAAAGCACCTGGCAAAGGTGCTTTCTCACTGACCCTCTTTAGCAGATCATTATGACTCGAGAACTTTAATGAATTCTCTCATGTAATCGGGGAGGTCTGGCGGGCGGCGGCTGGATACGATGTTGCCGTCTACAACAACTGGCTTATCAACCCAAGTGGCCCCGGCATTCATCATGTCATCTTTAATTCCAGGAGTACTTGTCACCGTCTTGCCTTCAAGGATTTTCGCTGAGATCAAAACCCAGCCAGCATGGCAAATTTGCCCGATCGGCTTGTTCTGGTCATTTAACGTACGAACCATATTCAACACGGAATCAAATCTTCTTAATAAGTCAGGAGACCAGCCCCCTGGCACTAAGATCGCGTCATACTCTTCTGGATTGATTTCTTCAAATGAGTACTCTGAAACAATCGGCACCCCGTATTTTCCGATATACGTCTCATTGGCTTTTTCACCGGCAATATGCACCTCTGCACCCTCTTCACGCAAGCGCAGAACAGGATACCATAATTCCAGATCTTCAAAATCCTTACTGACAATTTGAATGACTTTCTTACCTTCTAGCCTCATTATTAGTACGCCTCCTTTATAAGAGCAGTGTTCTTCCCTGCCTTTATCGTGACAGAATCATTTAGTTGATGCAAACACTCAGAGCATCATCTCTCGCTGCATAGGGATAAACTATAGAGATTTACTGAGAAGACGGGCCAAATCGTCCCATTCTGAAGTCATTAAAGGCTTCATGAATTTCATCTTCTGTATTCATTACAAACGGCCCGCGAGCCACTACAGTCTCATTAATCGGCTTGCCTGTATAAATGAGCATTCTTGATCTCTCATTTGCCTTAATATGCAAATGATCAAACGCATCATTACTTGCCTCTTTTTGATAAGATAACAGTCCAGCTTCCGTTTTTCCTAGTGTTACCTTATCAGCAAAAGTCATTTCTCCTTGGAGCATATAAATATGGCCGTTGTGATTTTGGGGGAGCTTCAGGGAGTAGCACTCTCCTTCTTTTAAAAAAAGCTCAAACATATTAATCGGCACTAATGAATCCATCGGCCCTTTAACCCCTTCTGCTTCTCCTGAATAAATGCGCAGATAACCACCGTCGATTTCTACTTTAGGAGCGTCTTCAACCAGTACATTTTGGTATGATGATTCCGTTCCTTTTAACGCTTTAGGCAGATTAAGCCACAGCTGCAGCGTGTGAATAAGATCATCATCCACTGCTTCTTCAGCATGGCGCGCCCCGCTCCCAGCATTCATGTACTGTACATCACCTGCATAAAGCACTGAATGGCCTCCATTATTATCTGTATGTTCTAACCTGCCATCAATAACATAAGTGATCGTCTGAAACCCTCGGTGCGGATGATCCGAGAACGTCCCTCGCTTAAACCAATCATCAGCCATTAAGATAAAAGGATCATACTCTGTCATCTTATCCGGCGGGAGAACCCAGCCTTGCTGGACATGCGGATATCCATTCTTATTGTATTTCACCTTCCAATGATCACGTATCACACGTTCACCTTCTGTACCCATTGCAAGACACCTCCAGTTATTTGCTTCTATTAGCATACATAGATTAACCAATTCCATACAACGATTTAGCTTGGCTTTGGAAAAGAAGAAATTTGTCGAGCGAAAAAACTTTATCTTTAATTCAAAATAAATATAATAGAATTATAGGTCTTTATACATATAATAAATTACCCACCAACGCATATAATGACCTATGCACAATGCTTCAAAGGTAAGCTATGAAGTATAACCTTTATATGGACACTTGGGTTATATGGAGCCAGTAGTGTAACCGGACCTCTTTAATTAGGGGTGCTATGAAGTATAGTCTTTACTTGGACACTTGGGCTATATGGAGCTAGTAGTGTAACCGACCCTCTTATTTAAAAAAATTTATTTAAGAGGAGAAATGGAAGATGAAAAAAGCACAAAAATTATCAGTAGCAGTATTAACACTTATTTTATCTGTTAGCTTCACCACTGGTGCTATGGCTAATAATGGAAATGGAAATGGAAAAGGGTTAGAAACAGCACCTGGCCAAAGCGAGAACTTTTCTAAAGGAGTAACGACTGAAGTTATTGTTACAACAAACGAAACTAAAGGTGTTGAGGTTAACTCAATAGAATCTGCTGTAACAGAGACTAAAACAGATACAGATATAACCGAAGAACGTGTTGTTATTAAAAGTAATACTGAAAAACATCCTACAAAAAATGAGTATAGAGACGTTACTGTTACAGCAACAGTTCGAACTGTAACAACCTCAACTTGGGATGAAACTACAACTACTACTACTACGACAGAAACTCCTGTAACTGTTATAGAGACCATTGAAACTACTATTACCCATCAAGGCGCTCCTGGAAGTAATGGTAAAGTTCTTAGCGAATCAAGTAAATCTTCTGAGAAGAGAGTTGAAGGTGAACCAATAGTAACAGTGGCAACTACTACTACTAAAGGAGAACTTGAGACTTCTACGGTTACTGAACAAATTGACGAAAAAGAAGATAAATCAGGCTGGAAGATAGGCCATAATAATTAAATTTGTTCCTCGGGTAAATTATATGAATGTTTAAGCCTCAGATGTTTGATCTGAGGTTTTTCTCTTTCCTTTTTGAATAAACCCCTCCCTCTTTGTCCATAACTAGTACCATATACTAGTCTGCTAGGGGAGGATTGTATGGAGCCGGGCTTTTGGGATATGTCGATTAAAATTGTAATAGGATTCTTTTTGCTTTTTTTGATTACTAGATTACTTGGCAAAACGACGATCCGTCATTTGACTCCGTTTGATTTTGTCTCAGCTATTGTATTATCAGAGCTGCTAGGTAATGGGATATTTGAGGTAAACGTCAGCATTTTCTATATTATTTACGTTGTTCTCTTATGGGGTTTTTTAATGATTATGATGGAGAAGTATTTGCTAAAGCACCGTTCTGTGAGGGGGCTTTTGGAAGGAAAGCCGTCTATCATCATTCGTAACGGAAAGATTGACCGAGAGCAGCTTAAAAAAAACCGCATGAACATCAATCAGCTGCTTAGTTCACTGCGTCAAAGTGAAACCTTTTCTTTGCGCGAAGTGGCTTATGCGATTTTAGAGTCTAACGGTTCGATCAGTATTTTAAAGAAAAATAAATATCAAAAGGTAACCCTTGAAGACTTAAACCTACCTGTAAGCACTACTTATCTTTGCACCACATTAATTACAGATGGAGAAATTATAGAAGATAACTTAAAGGAGCTTGGGTTTAATCATGACTGGCTGATGAGTCAGCTAATCTCTCATGGCTACAACCGGCCAGAAGATATCGTTTATGCTGATTGGCTGTATGACGATGGCATCTATATTGTGCCCTACCAATCAAAAGAAGCATAGAAGACCTCGTTTCATCAAGATTCGAGACTTCTATGCTTATTAATTGTTAAGACTTATTTAGTACGTTAGCAAGCAGCTTAACTCCCTCTACAAGCTCGTCTTCAGATGCATAGCTAAAGGAAAGCCTCAAGTATGCTGCTTTCTCATCGGCAGGTAAGAAAAAGTACTTTCCAGGGACATATGCAACTCCCGCATCAAGTGCCTGCTCTAACAAATGATCCGTATCCACACCATCAGCCCTCACCCAAATAAAGTACCCTCCTTTTGGGACAAACCAGGACACTGAATCAGGCAGATGCTCTTCAAGCGCTGAGATCACCACGTCACGTTTTTGTTGATAGGCAGTACGTAATGTATCGAGGCGTTCGTTCAAATTAATCTGTTCCAAATAAGCAGCCATTGATGCTTCGGCAAATGGATGATCTAAATCTTTTTTAAACCAATTAAGAGCTTCCGTACATTCTTGTGCCGCTGCAACCCAGCCGATTCGCATGCCGGGAGCGACTACTTTTGACAACGAGCCTACATGTAAAACACGATTCGATTGATCCAATGACTTAAGCGTGGCTTCTGACTTCTCAAAATATAAATCTCCGTACGCATCATCTTCTAAAACTAGAAAATTATACTCTTCAGCCAGCTTCATCACATGCTTGCGTCGTGCTGCAGTCATCGTCGTACCTGTTGGATTATGAAAAGTTGGTATCGTATATAAAAGACGAGGGAGCGGCAAACCCTTCTTTGTACGTTCTGCTAGTATTTCTTCTAATTTCTCTGTTTGAAGCCCGTGCTCATCAATTGGGATGCTGATAAAATGGTTCGTGTAGTTTTGAAAGATTTCAAGTGCCTCCATATAAGTAGGAGATTCAACAGCCACTACACTATCCTCATCAATGAAAACCCGGGCAATCAGATCAATCGCTTGGCAGGCACCAGAGGTAATCAACAGTTCCTCTTCTTCTACATCCATGCCGCGCTCTTTCAATCGATGAGTAATCTGCGCTTTTAATTGGTCCATTCTAGGGCTGCCAAGATAGTGCAAAGGCAGGTCCCCCTCTTCTTCGAGCAGTCTGTTCACTGCCTTCTTCAACTGCTCTACAGGCACTAAAGAGGGATCAGGATACCCTGAAGAAAGACGTATACACTTCTCTGGCAGCTGAGGCATCCAGCTTCCCGGAGGATCATTTTGAAGAGCTGGTTTACTATGCTTTGATAAAAAAGATTCAATGTTCACATTATCACTCCTATATGATCACAGACATTATTCGTCATAACATAATGAAAAGCATTGGTGTTTGCCAATGCTTTCCTTTGTTACACAGTATATCATTTAGAAAAAGAAAAGATGAGCCATTGCCGCTGCAACCGGCAAGGTAATAATCGTTCTTTGTAAGAAAATCACAAATAATTGAACGAAGGAAAGAGGAATTTTTGATTTTAATAACAGAATACCAATCTCCGACATATAAATTAATTGCGTTAATGACATAACCCCAATCACAAAACGAGTCAGTTCAGATTCAATGCCGCTTCCGATAACAGCCGGCAGGAACATATCAGCAAACCCAACGATCATCGCAGGTGCTGCAGCTTCAGCTTCTGGAATACCAAGCAGCTGGAGGAACGGGACAAATGGATAAGACAAGTACGTAAAGATTGGCGTAAATTCTGCAATAATGAGCGCAATTGTTCCAAGCGCCATGACTAATGGAATTAAAGCAAACCAAATATCAATGACATTTTTTACACCGCCCCATGCAACACTGCGGTAGCTTTTTACTTCGCTCGCTTTTTCCACCGCTTTTTGCACGCCCCATTTAAAGCTGGACACACCTTCTGGCACTACTTCATCAATTTGTTTTCCTATAGGCTCATAATACGTGTCCTTCTTCCATGACAACGGAGGAATTCTCGGGCATATTACCGCTGCCACAATTCCCGTTATAATAACCGTGAAGTAAAACTGAATAAACATATGATTAATATCTAAAAACGTCGCAATAACCAAACTAAATGCAATTGAGGCAATCGAAAAGTTAGTCGCTACAACCGATGCTTCCCGCTTCGTATAGTATCCTGATTCATACTGCTGTGTGGTCAGCAATACTCCAACGGTTCCGCTTCCCATCCAGGATGCAAGCGCATCGACAGAAGAACGTCCAGGCAGCTTGAATAATGGATGCATAATTTTACGAACCAAGGAACCAATAAAGTCCATAAGCCCAAATTGAAGCAATAAAGGCATAAACAGACAAGCAAATAAAAACCAAACCATTAATACAGGAATTAAATCATACAATACGACACCGCCTGTAAATTCAGACGAAACCACCCCTGGTCCCATCTCGGTTAACGTCATAACAGCAAATGCAGCCCCTAGACATCTAAGAACAAGCCAGAGCGGTGATACATCGAATAATCCTTTTAGAAAAGCATTCTTTTGAATAAAGCTTGGGCTTGTCCCCTTCACTAGCAAACTACCGGCAGCTGATGCACATAAAACAGTGGTCATAAAGAGCGGGATGTAATCAGCAATCGCACTCTGCAAGCCATCTGCAAGAATCCCTAACCCAATTGTCACTTTATCATTTATGGAAATCGGCACTAAAAAGAGCAGCACTCCAATTAAGGATGGCAGCCAGAATTTCATATATTGTTTGGCCGTGTATTCTTTTGTATAAGATGACGTTTGTTCTGTATGCTGTAATGATTTAGCTCCCATTTTTTTCTCTCCTATAGTCAATAAATTGTATATCTAATACATGAAATAATGATTTTATCTTTATAATATTTAATAATATATCATTAACATGTATAAATATTCAATAGCTTGAGAGAATTTTATTTGAAAAATGATTATGTAAATAATTATTCTATTTAGAGCAACACTATAATGAAAGGAGTGAATACCATGTGTGCGTTTCCTAGTCGAAAGCATGTAAAAGATTTATCACCTACTGAAGTGTCTAATATCTGGTCTTCCTATTTGAAAAATAGTATGGAACATCAGTTTTTTCGTTATTTCTTCATGACTGCAGATGATAAAGAAACCAAACAAATCATTAAAAAGATGCTTCTTCATTCTCAAAAAAATATGAAGCAGCTTAAGAAAACCTTTAGTGACTATAAAGTAACCCTCCCTATCGGCTTTACCGAAAAAGATATGAATGTTCATGCTGGCAAGCTATTCGGTGATTCGTTTATATTGTACTTTTGCCAGGACATCACATTATTATCGATGACCACCTATTCAAGTGCATTATCTGACTGTGAAAATACTGACGTTCGCGATCATTTTCAAAAGTGTATGCAGTTTACGTGTGAGATACAAAATGACATTGTGAAAGTATTAGTAAGAAAAGGTCTCTACATAGAGTCTCCTCAAGTGGCACTCGATTCTAAAGTGGAGTTTGTGGAGAGTAAAACATACCTTACAGAACGGCTAAGTGAACACAGACCATTAAATGTCGCGGAAATCGCTAATCTAACAAGGATTACACACCGTGCACAATTTTCCAAAATGGTGATGACAGCCTTTGGGCAAACAACTTCTACAAAAGAGCTGAAAAAACATTTTCAAAAAGGGCAAAAAGGCTTGCAATATGCGATAGATCAGCTAAATGAGATTTTCACGAAAGAAAATATTCCTTTGGCTGCATCTGGTCATTATAAGATTAACCCAGTACAAACCTCTCCTTTTTCAGACAAGCTGATGTTGTTCTTTGTGAATACTTGTCTTGGAATGTACTGTTTTGTGATGATCACCCAAGCTATGAATTCCAGCTTACGGACAGATCTGTTTATCAAACTCACAAAAGTATCTCTTGGGTTTAGAAAGTATTACGGGGAAGGTTTATTTTTGATGATTGAAAATCAGTGGCTAGAAGAACCTCCTCAAGCGGTTGATCGGAAGGTCTCTACATAATGATGCAAAACAGACTGCCCCAATTTTTCACCGCAGTCTGTTTCTGTGAGAAGTATTGTGACTTGCCAATAGCAATTGGTTCAATGAGAGGTTACCTACAGTTCATACCCTTTACCTCTTCCTAGAGGGTTGATAATCACTGTCCCCATGTTCGGAATTCTTCCTAGCCCTGCTCCTTCTGGAAAGCTATGAGCTATGATTACTTGATTTGTCCCTGCAGCAGGCTTAGATTCTAAATTTAACGTGACCTTATTTAACACTTGCTCTATCTCTCCACTAGACGGGCTGTCACTAAGTTGATACACCTCGGTCCATAAAGGATCTACTTCGACATTCGCGCTTCCAAAAGCAAGCAGTGCTGTTTCTATCGTTCTACAAAAGGGACTGGCGATGACCGGGAAGGAAATTGGTATTTGCAAGTTCCGTAATACTTCTCCATAAGCAACGGCTTGCCTTCTCCCAGTAGTAGATAAATTTCTTTGAGTAGAACAGGCTTCAACCAACCAATTTGGCTGATCCACGCCAATTGTTGCTTCCCCGTGTCTAGCATATAAGATACAGCCCCCTTCTTGAATCATTTCAAGGAATGATCTCATTAATCAAAGCCCCCCTTTTATTGCATCTATCATTCATTTATATGATATTGTGCTCTATATTTTGTCATGGATATTTTAACGGGAGTAATTGAAAAACAAATAAAGCAAACGAGGCATTCACCTCGTTTGCTTTGAATATTATGCAAATACCGGCTCTTCTACACCCAAACCAAGGATTTGAGAAGTAGAAGCATGAACCTGGTCAAAAAGCTCTGGGTTCACTTCTGGTGACACTCCGTACGTTGGAAGCATCTCTTTAAGTTTTGGCTCCCATTCGTTCATGCGCTCTGGGAAACATTTTTGGAATACTTCAATCATGACGTGAACAGCTGTAGAAGCGCCTGGTGAGGCTCCTAGTAATGCTGCCACTGAGCCATCAGATGCACTCACTACTTCTGTTCCAAATTGCAGCGTTCCCATGCCAGCCTCTGTATCTTTAATTACCTGCACACGCTGTCCTGCAACTACTACTTCCCAATCTTCACTCTTGGCGTTTGGCATAAATTCGCGCAGTTCATCCATACGCTGTTCATTTGATAACATCACTTGCTGAATAAGATATTTTGTTAATGACATCTCTTTCATACCTGCAGCAAGCATCGTCAATACATTATTAGGTTTGACAGAACCAATTAAATCAAGGTTTGAACCTGTTTTCAAAAATTTCGGCGAGAACCCGGCAAACGGTCCAAACAACAGCGATTTTTTATTATCAATATATCTCGTATCCAGATGCGGAACAGACATCGGAGGAGCCCCGACTTTTGCTTTACCGTATACTTTGGCATGGTGCCTCTCTACAACTTTTGGATTCTTACAGACCATAAATAATCCGCTTACAGGAAATCCTCCAATATGCTTGGATTCAGGAATACCTGTCTTTTGAAGAAGAGGGAGACTGCCTCCGCCCGCACCGATGAAAACAAATTTAGCAATGTGATACTCAATGTTTCCAGTCGAATCATCCTGAATCTTAACTTCCCATCTACCGTCATCCATACGCTTAAAGTCTTCAACAGTATGTTTATATTTAGTTTCTACATTTTGTTTTTGTAAGTGATCAAATAACATCCGTGTTAAGGCACCGAAATTAACATCTGTTCCAGAATCAATTTTCGTTGCCGCGATCGGTTCATTCTCTTTGCGCCCTTCCATAATGAGCGGAACCCATTCCTTCAATTTCGCTGGATCCTCTGAGAATTCCATCCCTTTAAACAGCGGGTGTTTTGATAGCGCTTCCAAACGATTTCTAAGGAACGCTACATTATTTTCCCCTTGAACTAAGCTGATATGAGGAATTGGCATAATAAACTCTTCTGGGTTACGGATTAACTGCTGGTTTACAAGATATGCCCAAAATTGTCTTGAAAGGTGAAACTGTTCATTAATTTTGATTGCTTTGTCTACATCAATGGATCCATCAGGTTTCTCAGACGTATAGTTAAGTTCACATAACGCCGCATGACCCGTCCCTGCATTATTCCATTCATTCGAGCTTTCTTCTCCTGCCTTTGCCAGCTTCTCAAATACTTTGATTTCCAACTCCGGCGCTAACTCTCTTAACATTGAACCCAAAGTCGCGCTCATAACTCCTGCACCAATTAAGATCACATCTGTTTCTCTCCGAATGCTGCTCATGATAACCACCCTTATCCTCTAGTTTTCAAAAAAGAGTAGGCGCTCCTCCTTAGGTGTCACAAAAAAAGCAAGGCCCACCCAGCCACACAAACCTATATCTCTAATCTCACTTTTACCTACTATTCTATCATATTTATATTATACTGATGTATGGCCATAAAAATCTACCATTATCTGATAATTTCAAACTAATTAGTCTGTTGATGGCGTAAAATACTGCTAAAGGCTCACCTTTTTTTAAAAAAATTCTTTTCTTATTTTTTTATTTTCAGCTTCTACATTCTATGCAATAAAGCAAAAATCGAGCACTATATTTATGGAAAAGAGACGACCCGTTTGCTTTTATAAGCTTACATATCGTCTCTTCTTTCTTACTCACGCTCTCTTGCCACTTGTGTGTCTCTAATGTTTTTTTGCACAGTAATCGCTGCAAAGATACTTAGAACAAATGAGATACCATAAAACCCTTTTTCACTAAGAATAATACTGCCCGCATTGTATAATCCGATGGCCATTAAGGACACCGCTACGATAAGAGCTAACCAGCTGATCCCGTAATAAATTCCTGTTACAGGAATCCCTTCTTCTTTATCACGTACCGCTTTTTGAAGCGATACAGCTGCATAAAGACCGAATACTAATATGGCAAAATAATATCCTTTTTCATTTAATTCCATCGTCGCATTAAACAATCCAATAAGATAAGCAGAAACACCGACCAACAAAGCTGCCCAGCTTGCTCCTTTAAAGGCTGCAGTCGGTTCCCCTTCTTTTCTCTCTACTTTTACCTTCACATCACGCGGTTCGTCCTTTGTTAGAAACGGGCTTTCATTGCTATCAGCCATTTCACTTCTCCCCTTTACATTCGATCAAACTCGAGACATCTGCATCTTCAACTATTATATCAATTTTTAGAAAAAATAGGTGAGAATAGAAAGAAGATGCAGCCTTTATTTTAAAGTTACAGGTTACAATGCATATTCATTAAGAAGTTCTTGTATTCATGTTAAAATTTTTAGGAGCTTTAACTTTCTTCTTATGTTTATTCCCCTGCAAAAAATAAAAAAATTATTTCATTTACGTTTATTAATTGAGAGAAAGGCTAAAGCTTAATAAGGGCAATGATTCTGCAGTACCGTCTTTTCGTCATGATAAAATAGACGAGCATGAATCCTTGACAAATAGGATTTATTATTTAATAATTGGTATATAATTAGAATGATTACATTTAAGAGAGTTGTTTTCAGCTCTCTATCATTCTTAAAATCTATTTCATTTTCTAGGAGGAATTTTCACATGTCACTAATCGGTAAAGAAGTACTACCATTCAGCGCAAAAGCATTTAAAGATGGCGAGTTCATCGACGTTACAAACGAAAGCTTAAAAGGTCAATGGAGCATTTTCTGCTTCTACCCAGCAGATTTCACATTCGTATGCCCAACTGAACTTGAAGATCTTCAAAATGAATATGAAAACTTAAAAGCTCTTGGAGTAGAAGTTTACTCTGTTTCTACAGATACTCACTTTACTCACAAAGGCTGGCACGATAGTTCTGAGACAATCGGTAAAATCAAATATGCAATGATCGGTGACCCTTCTCAAACAGTTTCTCGTAACTTCGAAGTACTAAACGAAGAAGAAGGTCTTGCTGATCGTGGAACATTCATCATCGACCCAGATGGTGTTATCCAAACTGTTGAAATTAACGCAGGCGGAATTGGCCGTGATGCAAGTACGTTAGTAAACAAAGTTAAAGCAGCTCAATATGTACGCAACAATCCAGGTGAAGTTTGCCCAGCTAAATGGGAAGAGGGTTCTGAAACTCTTAAGCCAAGCCTTGATCTAGTAGGTAAAATCTAAGGAGTGCAATAAACATGTTACTTGAAGCAGATGTGAAAGCCCAACTTAATGAGTACCTGAAACTCCTAGAAGGCGATATCCTTCTTAAAGTGAGTGCAGGTGACGATTCCGTATCAAAAGATATGCTTGCACTAGTTGATGAGCTAGCATCCATGTCCTCTAAGATCTCTGTTAGACAAGCAGAGCTTGAGAGAACACCTAGCTTTAGTGTAAACCGTATAGGAGAAGAGACAGGCGTTACATTTGCTGGTATTCCTTTAGGGCACGAGTTTACATCACTCGTGCTCGCTTTACTGCAAGTAAGCGGTAGAGCTCCAAAAGTTGATCAAAGCGTCATTGACCAGATCAAAAACATGGACGGGGAATATCACTTTGAAACGTATGTCAGCCTAAGCTGCCATAACTGTCCTGATGTTGTTCAAGCACTGAATATGATGAGTGTCCTAAACCCTGGTATCACTCACACGATGATTGACGGTGCAGCATTTAAAGAAGAAGTAGAATCGAAAAATGTCATGGCTGTTCCTGCTGTCTATTTAGACGGTGAGTTCTTTAGCGGCGGACGCATTTCACTAGAAGAAATTTTAGCAAAATTGGGAACAGGTCCTGATGCTGCTGAACTTTCAAATAAAGATCCTTATGATGTTCTTGTTGTTGGCGGCGGTCCTGCAGGGGCAAGTGCAGCGATCTATGCAGCACGTAAAGGGATCCGCACAGGTATAGTTGCTGAACGTTTCGGCGGACAAGTCCTTGATACAATGAGCATCGAGAACTTTATTAGTGTGAAAAGCACAGAAGGTCCAAAGCTTGCAGCAAGCCTTGAAGAGCACGTAAAAGAGTACAACATTGATATTATGAACTTACAACGTGCGAAGAACCTTGAGAAAAACGACTTATTTGAGCTTGAGCTTGAAAATGGGGCTGTACTGAAAAGTAAGAGCGTCATTGTATCAACTGGGGCTCGCTGGCGTAATGTTGGCGTTCCAGGCGAACAAGAGTTCAAGAACAAAGGTGTCGCATATTGCCCTCACTGCGATGGTCCTCTATTTGAAGGAAAAGATGTTGCAGTTATCGGCGGCGGTAACTCAGGAATTGAAGCAGCAATTGACCTTGCTGGAATTGTAAACCACGTAACTGTCCTTGAATTCATGGCTGAACTAAAAGCGGATGAAGTCCTTCAAAAACGCTTATACAGCTTACCGAATGTAACGGTAGTGAAAAATGTTCAGACAAAAGAAATCACTGGTACAGACAGCGTAAATGGTATTACGTACATCGACCGTGAAACGGAAGAAGAGCATCATGTTGAATTAGCAGGTGTCTTCGTTCAAATCGGTCTGGTACCAAATACAGACTGGTTAGACGGTTTTGTTGAACGCAACCGTATGGGTGAGATCATGGTTGATAAGAGCGGTGCTACAACCGTTCCTGGCCTCTTCGCTGCAGGAGACTGCACAGACGGTCCTTACAACCAAATCATTATCTCAATGGGCTCAGGTGCGAATGCATCACTAGCAGCGTTTGATTATTTAATCAGGAATTGAATAAATGTATAAAAAACAGGCATCGAGTACATTCGATGCCTGTTTTTTTTGCTTATAAGCACTTCCCCCTATTTTTGTCTTGCAGATTAAAGAATAATAACTGATATACTATAGTAAATAGTAAATAAGATAATGTTTAATTAAATGCTTTTCTCTTTATTTATAAGCTAGAATGTTAAGGCTAAAAAGTTGATGAACTTATATATTTAAAAATAATACAGCAAGTGCACTAATTTAATAATAAAAGGAGAGTAAAATGACAAATCCTCTTACCGTCATAAAAGGACATTTATCAAAATTAACAAATGCTCAACGTATCATTGCTGATTATATATTAAAAAACTCTTCAGAAGTAGCTTTTCTAACTATTCATGATTTAGCTCAACGTGTGAATACGAGCTCAACGACGATCATGCGACTAATGTCTAATTTAGGCTATTCAGGATACAGTGAATTTCAAAAAGGTTTGCAAAAGTTAATACGAGATCAAACTGCTCCTCAAACCCGTTTAGAAATTAATTTAGAGAACGTTAATAAAGATGATTTATGGGGCAATACAATTAATCATCACCTTTATCAGATTCAAAAAGTAATGGAGCAAATGCCTAAATCACAGTTGGATGAAGTTGTAAAAAAAATAACTTCTTCGAGACAAGTCATTTGTACAAGTGTTCGAAGCGGACTTCCAATTGGTCAATATCTAACTCATGGGTTGAATAGGACATTAGGGAATTGCCGCCTAGTCATTGCAGACACTAGTGATTGGGTAGATGAAATCATCACAATGAAATCAGAAGACTTAATAATCGCCACAAGTTTTCCTCGTTATGCAAAGCGAATCATTGATTTCGTAAAAGCAGCCAAATGTCACGGGGTACAGATTGTAGCCATAACAGATAGTTACTCATCTCCAATTGCTGAATACGCTGACATCGTTTTACCTTGTGATTCTGATAGTCTTGCATTTCATAATTCTCCTATTGTTGCAATGATAGTGGCAGACTATCTTATTAATGCCACAGCTATTGGACAATCAGAAGAGACAAGAAAGCGTTTAGATAAAATAAATGAAATGCTAAAAGATATGAATTACCATTATTAAAACACCAATAAATAATTAAAAAAGCTTTTCAAAAGACACAATAAAGTCTTTTGAAAAGCTTTTTTAATTATCAAAATGTAAGGGTTTACTTTTATTAATCGGATTGATATAGTAATAAATATTACTTAAATAATAATTTTGGTAATAAATATTACTTGAGGTGATGGACATGAACAGCTCACAACATTCTGATAGTTCTCAGCTTTTATCGCGTATAAAAAAAATTGGCTCTACCGTATTTGCGGACGTAATGGATAATCAGAATACAATGGATTACCGCGTGAAACCTGTAAATTTTTTAGAACCTTTAGTAGGACGTGTAAGAACCGTTTCAGTACCTAAAGGTGACAATTTGCTTTTACATCATGCAATCTATCAAGCAGAGCCTAACGATATTATCATCGTCAACGGTCAAAGTTTTACTGGGGCTGCATATTTAGGAGAGCTTATGGCAGGTGCAGCAGAAGCATTAGGAATAAAAGGGATTATTATTGATGGGCTTGTTCGTGATAAACGGGAGCTTCGTCAATTAAATATCCAAATTTATGCTAAAGGATTTTCACCATCCGGTCCAAGTAAAGAAGGACCAGGTTCATTTGATACTACAATTACTTGCGCGGGCACCATTGTATCCCCCTATGATTTCGTAATTGCAGATCAGGATGGAGTGGTTGTCGTTCCTCAACAGAATGTTGAAGAAATCGTGGAAAAAGCAGAAAAGAAATTAGCGTATGAATTAAATCGATTAGAGACAATCAATATTTATAAAAAGCAAAATAAACAAGACAAGTCAGACATTGAGCCGAAATGGCTACAAGACAAATTAAAGAAACTTAATTTATAAATTATATACCTCAATACCTCAAACCTAGTAACTAGAGAGAAAGGTGATGAAAATGAATATTGGCTTTATCGGATTTGGTGAAGTAGGCTTCGAAATGTCTAAAGGTTTTTATAGCCAAGGCAAGAATTTAAATCTATTTGTTTATGATCATTTATACAAAAACATAGAAACAAAGTATAGGGCAGAGAAAGTGCAGGCAGCTCTTTTTGATGAGCCGTTAAAAGTAGTACAACAAGAACTAAATATTTTATTTGTGGCAGTTCCTGCTTCATATTCATCTGAAGCATGGAATTCCATCTTGCCAGGGCTTAATAAAAACACTTTATGTGTAGATCTTTCAACAGCCTCTTCAGAAACCAAACAGAGAATTTGTAAAGAATTGAGCAACAAAGATATTACTTTTATAGATGCTGCCATAATGGGTCCACTCAAAGGAAACCAACATAAAGTTCCTATGATCGTAAGCGGCATCGGGGCAAAGGAATTTATAAAATGGGGAAAAACCTTTGAAATGAATCTCTCTTATGTTAGTGAGTTGGCAGGAGATGCAACCAATATCAAATTCATCAGAAGCATTTTTACAAAAGGCCTTTCTACCCTTCTCTTTGAAGTGATGGAGATAGCAGATAAATTAAATTTAGATGATACTATTTTAGATTCAATAACTAAAACTATTGATAAAGAACCTTTTGAAAATGTAATTAATCGATTAATTACAGGTAATGTCCTGCATTCAGAAAGACGTATCAAAGAAATGGATAATGTTATTGATTTTATGCTAAATAATCATGTAGAAGCTGAAATGACCAAAGCCACACGAAATAAATTAATAACAATTACAAATTCAAGTATCAAAGAAAAATTTCACGGAAAAGCACCGTTGCACTGGAAAGAAGTAATGCAGAAGATCAATGAAACGTAGAAAAGATGCCTAAGGAGGGTTTTTAATGGGGATAGTCGCTCTCATTATTTTTGTAAGCGTTTTAGTTTTTTGGAGCATTAAGTTAAGAAGGAATCTTGGAGAAGCTGCTCTAGTAGGCTTTTTAGCAATTGTACCTTTAGGAGGCTCAGAAGCACTCTCACTATTTTTACAAGGGATTAGCTTTGCTTCTACGTTTTCAGTTTTGTACGCTGCAATTGCTTTTGTTTTCATGGCTTATGTAATCGATAAATTCGGGATTGTAGAACGGCTTCTAGCTATTTTGAATTCATTAGTAGGCAGGCTCCCAGGTGCGCCTGCAATTATGGATGCTGTTGGATCTTCAGTAATGGGAACACTATCTGGCGGTGACTCAGGAAACACAGCCGCGACTGGATCCATTACCGGTCCTTGGATGCTCCGCAACAAATGGAATAAAGAAATAGCAGCATCTGTTATGGTCGGTAATGGAGGAATGGCCTCAGCCCTCCCCCCTACAACATCAATGTTTATCATTTTAGGCTTTGCACCAGTAGCAGCAGCTATTACAACAGGAGAATTTTTTATCGCTCTATTAATTGCTGGAGCATACCAGTTTTTACATCGATTAATTTTGATTGGATATTTTGTTAAGAAGCAGAATATTAAAGCATTCAGTGCTGAATCATTAGATCCACTAAGTGTTTCTTTTAAAAATGGTTGGAGTTCAATTTTTATATATATGGGAGCAATTATTCCATTAACTTTAACAATTGGTCCATTGGCTGATTTTATAGCAAATATTCCCTCTTTAGGAGAAGAAGCACTAAACAGTGTTGATATTGTTATTTGGATCCCAACTCTAATGATTGGTATCGCATTTCTCTTAGGAAGAAAGACCATGCCTAAATCATTTACGGGTCTTCTTAAATTTACAAAAAATTCAATTCCACGTTTTACTGTTATTGGCTCATTAATTTTTTTCGCCGTGGCTTCAAGTGAAGTCTTAACAGCCTTAGGCTTATCAGAAAATATCTCACAATTGATGAATGCAGCTAATACACCAGGTTGGCTTACTGTCTTATTACTAGGGCTTGGCATTACTGCTATTGCAGGACCTCTGACATCAACAGGAACCCTTACTGCTGTTGGTTTAGTATCCTACGAAATATTAGTATCTAGTGGGTTCTCTCCCCTTATTTCAGCAGTTGTTATTATGACTTTTGCTTCTACGTCTGCCCAAATGCCTCCAGCTTCCGGCTCCATATATATAGCTTCTGGAATTGTTGGAGCAAGACCTGAAAAAACATTTTTAATTTTAATACTCTATTATGTTTGTCCTGTAATTCTTATCGGATGGTTAATAGCTATGGGAATATTACCAGTCTAAGGGGGGAGATTTAAGATGCAACTTCTATTAGAGCGTCTTTTTAGTCTATGCTTATTGTTATCTTTGCTTCTAGCATTAACTATGGTAGTAAGCCAATTAATAGGATTTATGATTGGCAATGGTGAGCTTGTAATTCAAAGTCGTGACATTTTAAAACAACCGACAATTATTTTTGCTGCTATTTTTTCAGGTATTGCTTTTATACTAGGGTACTTTCCCGCATATCAAGAACAGAATAACTCCTGATTATTTCAAGCTCTTTAGAGAACAAAAAGAAGTGAGTATCTATTCAACGGGTTCGGTTGACGAGGAGAAAAATGCAAATAGCAATTTAAATAGTACACTAATCAGCATATATATTAACATCTAATTGGTAATATATATGGGAAGTAAAAACGCTCAGAAATCTGAGCGTTTTTTGATGTGATTTTTTAGTTTTCTTATTTCACTAACGCACACGTCAGTTTAATAATTACTCAAACTTGTAACACCATTTCTACTGTTTTTAGTATATGTCCATCGAAATCATCATCAAACTCTCTTATAACTTCAAAGCCTTTTGCTTCATAGAATCTTATTCCTAATTTATTTTCTTTTTCAACATCTACGAAAATTTCTTTCACTTCGTCTAATTCATTTATGCCATGTTCTAACAAAGCTGAACCTATTCCTTTACCTTGATATTCAGGATTAATGTAGATAGCCCCTAAACCAACTTTTCCATCTTTATTTACTGGAGAAAAATTAGCAAAACCAACAACTCTTTCGGCAGTTTCAGCTACCAAAAGAAGTGAGCGTTCCATACGTTGTTGCATTCTTTCGTCATTGTAAGCAGAACTCATAAAATTCTCTTGAATATCTAAAGGAATTATCCCTTCATAAGTAGAATTTCAAGTTGTTTTTGCTACATCTTGCACTTGCTTTGTATCCTCCTCTTGCATCTTCCGAACAAAAAATTCCATAATAAACCCCTCCTAATAAAATCACTTTTTTGAAAATTGTCCCATAAATACTTTCGTAAATGTTTTTCCACTCTATCGCCCCGTTAGTTTAAGAACAACTCTTCACAAACACTCTCTATAATATTAACATATAATTTCCATTAGCCTTCAAAAAACACTCCTGATTAGCACCCGTTTTAGCACTGACTTTAACAATACGACATAAATTTATGTGGTGTTGTTAAAATGGATGCGAATTGATGTGCGAATTCTTATGCTAATTACGCAAAATCATTGATACAACAAAAAAATGAGGGCACCAATTCATATGCGAATAATGTCCTCAATTAGGTTGTTATTTAATGACTTCTCCCCAGTAACCGAACCCGTTAGTATCTACTCATTTCTTTTTGTGTATAAATTACAATGTATTCCCACCTTGGTTAATTGTCTAATATGAAACAAGACAACCACGATCATTTGGTCAGGTCAGCTGTCTTATTTTCTAAATAACAGTTAAATCTACAGGCGCTTTTATCAACCCTGCTTCACGCTTAAAATCGTCACTGTCACGAGGATAATTGCCATGCCTCCAAGCTGGGTTACTGTAAGCAGTTCACTCAGAACCATAAATCCCAAAAGGGAGGCAGTCACGGGTTCCACCATTGCAATAATGGAAGCTGACGTCGGTGATGTTTTTTTCAAACCAACTACATACAAGAAGAATGATACCCCTGCTCCGAAAATTCCTAAAAGAATGATCCATCCTAAGTCAGGTGAGAAAAAGACGGAAGCTGCTTCGCCGTGGTCAATGAAAAGCAGCGTTATGATCGTAAAGGCAAGAAATGCAATCGTTAAAATTCCTTGCGGCTGCCCATGGCGGGATGCATATTTAAAGCCAAAAATGAACAAAGCATACGATAACCCGGCACCGAGTCCTGTCATAAGCCCAAGCATTGTGATGCCCTCAGAGCCAATGCTGTACACCTCTGTCAGCAATACCACACCAGCCATCACACAACCAATAGCCAGCCATTTAAATAATGACGCCTGTTCAAGACGGAATATAAAAGAGATAAGGAGAACAAAAATAGGTGCGGTATACATCAATGTTGCCGCTACCGCAACACTGCCCTCTGAGATACTAACAAAATAAAAAACAAAATTCCCTGCTACGCCAATACCCGCAACGACAGACCAGAACAACAGCGGCCTATTAAACCGCGTCGGCCGGAACAAGAACCAAATAAGAATACATACTAGACCTACTGCTCCCCTATAAAAGGAGATGACTAGGGGATCCCAGCCTTTATCCATTAAGAAGCCGCCTAGTCCCCCAGAAATGCCCCATAAAATTGCTGCTAAAATAACTAATCCTAACCCACCAACACGCATATAATACCTCCACATATCTGATTTCATCTGTAAAGATATGTATACCTGTTAGTAGCGGTTTTATAACTTAATTTTATATATATGTTATTGGGAAGTCTTGGGTTAACTCAAAACCCGTTTACTCATGAAATTGAGCTTTAAGTATATATCAGCATTTAGAATACTAGCAGGCAACCGCAAAGCTTAATCAACATCGCGATGTTAATCTGCTTGATCAAGTGCACGTTTCAGTAAAATCGAATAAATATTTATACCAAGACTAACACTACACATAAAACTAATGTGAGGTATTAATGACATGAAACAATTTATTCTCTGGTTACTCTTGATCTTGCCTTGGGTATCCTTGCTTTTTTTGAAAATGGATACTGTACGCAGGTACATGCCAGTCGCTCTATTTATGACCGTTATTCATACCTTGGCATATCAAGCGGCCTACCATTACGGTTGGTGGAAAGAGTCAGGTTCCAGTCTTTTTGGCTGGGATAAAGTCGTTCCAGTTCCTTGGGTGTATGGAGCGTACTTAGTTATAGTTATCTGGGTATTCCACTTTACTTTCAAAAAGTTTTGGTTGTATATGGCTGTTAATATAATTTTGGACGGGCTATTTATGTATATCATTTACCCACTATGGCAACGTATCGGGCTTGTTTCGAGCGAATCAACTTTGCCTACAATTGCTATTGTTGCTATGATGGTGGGGTTTGCATTGATTATCTACCTTTATCAAATGTGGCAGGACGAAGTGTTCAAATCGCCCACAGGATAACTTATGCGTTACCAAGAGCAGCTTAACGTACTCTTCATAGAATCAATGCATTCCCCGAAGATATATCTTGCTTCTACCCCTCTTTACTTATGGTACGGTTCTCCCCGATTAATCCGAAACGCTCGATACACCTGCTCTAATAACACCAGCCTCATCAACTGATGCGGCAGCGTCATTTTTGAGAACGACAGTGCATAATTACTGCGGGCCATGACTTCCTCACTTAGACCGAGCGATCCGCCTATCACAAAGGCGATTTTGCTTTTCCCGTACGTTGCAAGCTGGTCAATTTCTTTTGCTAATTGCTCTGATGTCAGCTGTTTACCTTTGATTTCAAGTGTGATAACATGCGTATCTGGCGCGATTTTGGCGAGGATTCTTTCGCCCTCTTTTTGCTTTACGAGCACCATGTCGGCCTCACTTAAATTCTCCGGTGCTTTTTCATCAGCCACTTCTACTAGCTCAATTTTTGCATATGCTCCAAGCCGTTTTGTATATTCGGCTATTCCTTGCTTCAAATACTTCTCTTTTAATTTTCCTACAGAAATAATTGAGATATTCACAGTGTGTATTCCCTCATCCTTTATTTTTTATCCACAGAAGTTATCCACATATCAACAGTGTTAGTAACTGACTATTTCGTAATTGAATAAACAGCAGGCTTCTTGCAGTAACTGCACATTGTGGATAATTGATCTGCCTCATTTAATTTTTCGATGATTGGTGCCGCTTCGTACTCATCAACGACTACATCCATTGCTACTTCAATATGTTCATCACATGCAAATTCCATCTTAATCCGTCCTTTCTATTTACCGTGTTTTATTATAGCATACCCGTTTTCCACCTGTGGGCAACTTCCTTTTTGTGACTGAAACCAAAAAAGACAGAGCTATGTGAATAACTCTGTCTGACATCTATCTATGTTTACCTTTTCCAACTAACCAAACTTCCAACTTGCATTTTTATTAAAAGCTTTGCTGCTCGGCTAGCTGCACCATGACTGTCTCACGGCTTCCGTTGCGGTAGTATGTCACTTCTACTTCATCGCCAACTTGCTTTTCTGTGTAGAGGAATCTGCGTAAATCGTGGCCATCGGTAATTTCTTCACCATCAATTTCTACGATAACGTCATACTGTTCAAGCCCTGCACGCTCTGCTGCAGACATTGGTGAGACACTTGATACCATCACTCCTGCTCGTACATCACTTGGCAGATTTAATGTTTCTTGCCAGTGGTAGCTTGGAATTTCATTTAGTGATTGAATGCCTACCCCCAGCTGCGGACGTTTGACTTCACCGTAGCGTTCTAAATCTTCAATGATAGGGAGCGCCACACTTGTTGGGATCGCAAAGCCAATCCCTTCTACTGAGCTTTGGGCGATCTTCATGGAATTAATCCCAATGACTTGACCTTCAATATTTAATAATGCGCCGCCGCTGTTTCCGGGGTTGATCGCCGCATCTGTTTGCAGCACTTCTGCATGCCAGTCAACCTGGCCGTTTCCGGTTAAATCAACAGGAATGCTTCTTTCTGTCGCACTAATAATGCCTTGTGTCACCGAACTTGAAAATCTGAGCCCTAATGGATTTCCGATCGCAATTGCAGGCTCTCCAACCCTTAGTGAGTCAGAATTGCCAAACTCAGCAACTGTATCAATATTTTCACTGTCAATTTCAAGAACAGCTAAGTCTGTAATTACATCTGAGCCTAGAAGCTCTGCAGGGACTCTCGTTCCATCGGCTAAGCTGACTTCTATTCCATTTGCCCGGTCAATAACATGGTGATTCGTTACAACAAATGCCTTGTCTCCAGCTGCCTTATAAATCACCCCAGAGCCAGTCCCTTCTCCGCCTTGTTCTTGAAACGGATTCGATTGTTGAATATTTATGACTCCTACAACAGCATCTGATACTTGATCTACTGCCTGCGTTACATCCGTATTCACCGAATAACTGACCGTTTGCACATCTTCTGGCTGCTCTGAAGCTACTAAACTCGCATCTTCACCTTGGGAGTCTCCTGCATTGTATGGAAGGATACCTAAATTAGATAAGAGCGGCAAGGATAAGAGAACAACCAAGCCTCCGACAACCGCACCAATAAATGCTGAAAGGGCTCCACCGCGCCTAGAACGTTTCTGCCTTGTATCACGTTCTGTGTAATGCTCATCATAATAGCCCATAACCCAACACCATCCTTATAATTTAAATGAAAAAGGTCACAACTTTAGCCATGCTACATCCCTTATCAAAAGGATGATTTTGATCATTATTATACCGATTCTTTAGGAGAAATCTACTAGCATGCTTCACTTTTGATTATTTTTTATACTGTTTACAGAATTGCCAACAACAGTAAGGAATAATCACTTAAAAACGAAAAAGCCCTCTATCGTAAGAGGACTTTTTCTAGATTATACGCTAGTGAGCGGAGTTGGCTTTAGGGGGTCTGTATCAAATAACTCAAACTGCTCGCCTACTGGCATATCTTGTTCTTTTAATACTTGCTCTACGGTAAGGCGTGCTAAGTCTTTCATATTATTATCCAGGCTTAAGTGAGCAAGATAGATTCTGCTCGTATTGTCACTAATCACATCAGATAACGCAAGAGCGGCATCTTCGTTTGATACGTGTCCTACATCACTTAAGATTCTTCGTTTTACGTTCCACGGATAACGCCCCATCCGCAGCATATTCAAATCATGGTTCGATTCAAAAATGTACATATCAGCACCTTTAATTGTTCCTTTAATCCGCTCGCTTACATAGCCCATGTCAGTGGCTAGCACAAGCTTCTTTCCTGCGTGATGAAAGCAGTAAAACATTGGCTCTGCCGCATCATGAGAGACACCGAACGACTCAACGTCTAATCCGCCGAATGTTTTTACTTCTTCTGTTGCGAAGATAAATTTTTGATCAGTCGGGATGGTGCCAAGGTTGTTCTCCATCGCAAGCCATGTCTTTTCATTCGCATAGATTGGCAGCTTATGTTTTCTTGCAAACACGCCGACCCCTTTTATATGATCGCTGTGCTCATGACTAACTAAAATACCGTCAAGTTCTTTAGGATTGCGTCCGATTTCTGTGAAAAGCTCGTCCATTTTCTTGCCGCTAAGTCCGACATCCACTAATAGCTTTTTATCATCGGCCTCCACATAAATCGCATTTCCAGTACTTCCGCTAGCCAGCACACTAAAACGTAATGACATCGTAGGTTCACTCCTGTTTTTTGCTGCTGTTACGAGAGCTGCTGTATTTCAGGGTTGATCGCATGCACAAGATAGGTCTCACCCTCAACCGTCACACGCCACATCGGTGCAAATACCTGTGCCCCTCCGCCTTGCAGATTGTGGAGGCTGTAATAACCAAACTCCACATGCGTCACGGTATCGTTCACCCCTATATGCTGTGCATTTAACAGCACCTCAATGGCCTTAATACTTGTTAGCACTTCTCGTTCTCTGCCTGTTGGCTCAAACTCATAATAGCTTTGTTCGTAGGCAACAATCTCTCTATCTTCATTTAGCTGTAATACTAGAGGTTCTGCTTCAAACGCGTAGGCTGTTTTCCCTTCATACGTTTGCTGCATAAGAATTTGTCTTGCTTCTGTATCAAACCGGCCAAAGCGATACTCACGGCCGTTCGTTATATAGCTTGTAAGAAACTGATTTAAATCTTGGGAAAACTGATCTTCTCTTAACTCAAAAGGCTCATTAAGCTCTGCGATGATCGTTGTGCCATCTAATAAGTCTGCCTCTTGATTGCTTAGAGCGTTCATCTGTCTTTCACTAAACGGCACGGCCTTTCCTAAAATATGACCGGCTGTCGTTGTCTCTTCTGGCAGCTCGACATCAATGGTTACATTATTATCGCGCAGCACTTCTTGAATCGTCGCTTGAGCAATCATGTTCATTTGATTGGAGTTATTTTTCTCGATCAGCTGCCACGTAAGAAAGATATTTAAGAATAAGAAGGTGATGATGAATATGGTTTTTGTCCGGCTCCAATTCATTGCATCCCCTCCTCACTAGCTCCATCATTAAACGTAACTTTCTGCCATTGTCCATCATAAAGCACATACCAATAAGGCTCAAGTGTGACTAATGAAACATTTTGTTTGTTCATTTCATAGCCGACCATTACTTTTTCAAGTCTGTTTGGATCAAAGTATTCCTGTTCATTCAGCCGCTCTAGCACTGCTTCCCCTGATGGAAGCTCGACGCGTTGGATCGCATTAATCGGCTGATTATCAAGGTCAAATAACGGACGCTCATAGCTGACGATTTGGGAGCCGATCCGGCCGACTTTTAAACTCATAATACTTTGACCCTCATAACTGATAACTGGCGTACCATCGACATGAAGCATATATTCAGCTTCTTCTCTTACATCTGCTACTGCCCAATCCGATAGAATATAAGGATCTGACCATCCGCCGTGACTATTTATAAAATCGAAGCTGTTTTGAACAATATGACGGCTGCTTCGCTCTTGATTTTCAGAGAAAAGCGGATTGTTATAATCCATAAATTCACCGTCATTTCTCAATTGGATAATCCGATTCCCATCCGTAAAGGATTCATTTTGATCCGCCAGATTAGCACGAACTGAATTTGGCTCGTTGAATAACTCATTAATAAAATAATTTACATCAATCGGACTTGTCGTGTATGTCATTCGCTCAACCTCAACGGGCTCAACAGGAACATACACATGCTGATGAAGCTGAGTATGATTTGGCCCTTGTGATACAGAAGTAACCGGAATGTAGTCTCCCCTCATCCACTCTTGAAACTCATTTGCAGAAAAAGAGGTTTCTACTTCCACCACTCGCTCATCCTCGCCAAATAATAGCTGCATCGCTACTTCATCCTGATTGTTATCTATATAGACATAGAGTCGGTCTACCTCAGAGGTTGGAAGGTTAAAAACTTCTCTATCCACTTCAAACATCGCGAGCAACGTATCTGTAGGGACAGCTGCAGGAAAAATGACTTCTATCCCTGCACTAACACCCGGTTTTGGAAAAGGACCGGTAGCAAGCATGTCTCCTTCATCGAGCTCTGCTTGTAGAAGCTGATCAAAAAATTCATCAAAAGCATCAGTATGTCTTGGAATCATGGCTGTTTGCCCGTCTACATGAGTGATCAGCTTCTCTGGCCTAATAACATCGCTTAACCTAACCTCTTCACTGATCAGTGAGGTTCTCTCTAATTCTTCTGATTCACCTAGGAAGTTGATATCAGGCTGAAACGTCCACAGCTGCCAAGTCAGGATGATACTTAACCCTACTAAGCCGATTAATAATCCTGTTTTGACGTGTTCGTAATTCATGCCTCTCCCCCCTTAAATGTAGAGTAAGGCAATGTAAAGTAAATCGTCGTACCAGATCCATATTCACTTGAAACCCAAATTTCTCCGCCATGAGCATGCACTAATTCCTTCGCAATCGCAAGACCAAGTCCTGTACCGCCGATGCTTCTCGCACGTGCTTTATCTACACGGTAGAAACGATCAAAGATCTTCGATTGATTTTCACGAGGGATCCCCATTCCTTCATCTGAAATACTCACTCGTACATTATGTCCTTGATGCATGAGGGTTGTCGTAATATTGCCGCCCTCCGGAGAGTACTTCATTGCATTGGAAATAATGTTATCAATTACTTGCGTCAATTTATCTTTATCCACTTCTACATACGTTGGATGTCCTGAAATATGGCGCGTGAAATGAATATCTCTTCCCTGTGCGACCATCTCAAACCGATCAATCACTTCATGCAGGAATTGACCAAAATCAACCCATGTCAGCTGCAAGCGGTAGTCGTGGCTGTCAATTTTAGAAAGCTGAAGCAGGTCATTAACTAAGCGGATCATACGCTCTGTTTCATTTTGAGTAACCCCAACAAACCTGCGTGCAAGCTCTGGCTCATCAAGTGCACCGTCCTCAAGCGCTTCTAGGTAGCTCTTCATAGTCGTTAACGGGGTACGCAGCTCATGAGAAACATTGGCTACAAATTCACGTCTGTCCTGTTCAATTTTTTCTTGCTCCGTTACATCATGCAGTACCGTAATTAAGCCATTAATCGGCCCATCCTCTTCTTGAATGACAGAGAAATTAGCTTCGATCAGAAACTCTTGTTCGTCATCACTAAAATCAAGGAGAATGGAATCCGTCTGCTCAAATAAGTCTTCAAGCTCATACGTTTCTGGCAGTCTTAACACTTCAGGCAGCAGGGATTTGATCACTTCATAGCTTTGAACACCAAGCAGCTCCTCTGCACGCTTATTCATCAAAATAATATGACCGTCTTGATCTGTTGCAAGTACGCCATCTGTCATATGAGCCAGAACTGAGCTTAATTTCTTCTGCTCACGGGCTCTTGTTGCTGTGGCATCTTGTAATTTATGAGTCAAATCATTAAAAGAATAAGCAAGCTGTCCGATTTCATCTGTGCTGTAAACTGTTACCTGTCTCGAGAAATCTCCCTGACCCATTCTGAGCGCTTGTTTACGCATATCCATAATCGGCGCCGTAATCGTCCGCGCAAGCAAAATAACGAGCACCGCGGTAATTAAGAGAGCTATCACTGTGCCGCTCAATAAGATGCTGTTAATTTGCTGCATTTGATCATAAATATCTTCCATTGAAGATTCAATATAGATTGCGCCAAGCGTATTATTATCTTGGTCTTTAATTGGAACAGCAAGCACCTGAACGCGGTCACCCGTCTGTGGATCACGTTCAATCGCAGCATCTCGCGCTCCAAGAAGCGCGCGTTTAACCCTGTATTTCGTCGTCTGCTGGCCTACAATATGCCGGTTCGAAAAATTAGACGTACCTAAAATTTCGCTGTTAGCATCGACCACTTGAACTTCTGCATTTTCAATATTAAACGTCTCTCTTAAAAGTAAATTAATATCATTATAAAGCTCACTTCGATCTTCACGCGGCTCCATCATTTCCTGGGCAACATTGTATCCGAGCAAGTTAGCACGCTCATTTAACATTTGATCATGGTTGTAGACAAGCTGTTCTTCTAGCTTTCCTGTAAAATACACACCAATGATCTGCATGGCCATAAAAATGAGTAATACATAAATGATAATTAACTTAAATTGAATTGATCTAAAAAATCCAACCTTTCGATCCATTAACCTTGCTCCACATCTTCAGGCGATGATAAATAATACCCTACCCCGCGTCGTGTTATGATCCAGTTTGGATAGCTTGGATTATCCTCAACTTTTTCTCTAAGTCTTCTAACCGTCACATCGACTGTACGTACATCACCAAAATAATCATAGCCCCATACAGCCTGCAGAAGATGCTCACGCGTCATCACTTGTCCTAGGTGTTTAGCTAAATAATGAATCAGCTCAAATTCTCTATGCGTCAACTCAATTGTCTCACCGCGGCGCTTCACTTGATAAGCATCCGGGTAAATCGTTAAGTCTCCTACCGTTAATTCTTTTTGCGTTGACACTTCTTCAGCACCGGATTTTCTGCGGCGTAAGTTTGCTTTAACACGTGCGAGCAATTCTCTTGTGCTAAAAGGCTTCGTGACATAATCATCCGCCCCAAGCTCAAGTCCTAAGACTTTATCAATCTCAGAATCTTTCGCTGTCAGCATAATAATCGGAATGTCATAGCTTTTTCGTACTTCACGGCATACTTCCATCCCATCCTTATGAGGTAACATAATATCTAGTAAAATGAGATCAGGCTCTTCTTTTTTTACTTGTTCAACAGCTTCGTTGCCATCATAAGCACAAAATACTTCAAAGCCCTCTTTTTCTAAGTTAAACTTTAATATATCAGCGATTGGTTTTTCATCATCCACTACGAGAATACGCTTATCCATTCAAATTCGCTCCAATCCAACATAATATCTATTCGACATAGTACCTATTTTAAATAATATCTATCCACATTCTAACATAAGACGCAAAAAGACGTAGGAAAAAAGAAAAGCATGGGCGACTGCTTAAGTGCGACTGGGCTGGAGAGCGAGCAACATGAAATCGCTTTTTGATTTCATTTGATCGATCGAAGCACACGAGCACTTAGGAGCCTATGCTAGACAATAGAAAAGCATGGGCGACTGCTCAGGTGCGATTGGGCTGGAGAGCGAGCAACATGAAATCGTTCTTTGATTTCATTTGATCGATCGAAGCACACGAGCACTTAGGAGCCTATGCTAGACAATAGAAAAGCATGGGCGACTGCTTAGGTGCGATTGGGCTGGAGTCATCCAATTATGCTTCTCGTCCCCCCGATTAACGAATGAAACTATGCATTTTTCTATATAACAAATTTCTATATAACAAAAAAACGTCCCTGCACAAATACAGAGACGAAATAAAAAAAGCGTGCCTAAGCACATCTGTCGTTTTAATAAAAGTGGTGCCGGCCAGAGGACTTGAACCCCCAACCTACTGATTACAAGTCAGTTGCTCTACCAATTGAGCTAGACCGGCAAAAATGGTGGCTTGGGACGGAATCGAACCGCCGACACATGGATTTTCAGTCCATTGCTCTACCGACTGAGCTACCAAGCCAATCTTTTAATTCTTGTCCATCTTACCACAATGAATATTGAAAGTAAAATGGCGGTCCGGACGGGACTCGAACCCGCGACCTCCTGCGTGACAGGCAGGCATTCTAACCAACTGAACTACCGGACCAGTATGAATATGTAAATGGTGACCCGTACGGGATTCGAACCCGTGTTACCGCCGTGAAAGGGCGGTGTCTTAACCGCTTGACCAACGGGCCATTTTCATAAAAGGTTGAAAATGGTGAGCCATGAAGGACTCGAACCTTCGACCCTCTGATTAAAAGTCAGATGCTCTACCAACTGAGCTAATGGCTCTTAGTGATAATGACGCTCACTTTAATCAGTAAAGCTTGTCATCGTTCGCTGTAACTCTCAGCGACAAGAATAATAATATCATGCATTTCTAAACTGTGCAAGGCTTTTTAAAAATTTTTTTAAAAAACTTTTCATACCGTTAGCGGGCCTTCAGCACTCATTAAGAATAGCGAACTTTGGCGAATAGCGCAAGATCTTTTTCTAGCTTTTTATACGATGTCTAACAACTGATCAAATTTATAAAAAAGCCGCCTAGACCGTGTCTAGGCGGTTTCGATCAATTATGCAAACACACCACGTACAAGGTTTGTTTGATTTCTATCAGGTCCAACCGAGAAGACTGTTAAAGGAATACCTGTAAGCTGTGATACGCGCTCAATATAATGGCGAGCATTTACTGGCAGTTCATCTAAAGATTTTACTCCAGTGATATCCTCAGTCCATCCTGGAAGCTCTTCATAAACTGGTTCGCACTCAGCAAGAACTTTCAAGCTAGCCGGGAATTCTTCAATAACTTCACCACGATACTTATAAGCCGTACAAATCTTCAATGTCTCAATTCCAGTTAATACATCAATAGAATTTAAAGAAAGATCTGTAATTCCACTGACACGGCGAGCGTGACGCACAACTACACTATCAAACCAGCCAACACGACGAGGGCGGCCTGTTGTTGTACCATACTCATTACCAACTTCACGAATGTTATCACCGATCTCATCATGAAGCTCAGTTGGGAATGGACCATCACCTACACGTGTCGTATACGCTTTAGAAACCCCTACTACATGATGAATTTTAGAAGGTCCAACACCTGAGCCGATTGTTACTCCCCCAGCAATTGGGTTAGAAGAAGTAACGAAAGGATATGTTCCTTGATCAAGATCAAGCATTACCCCTTGAGCGCCTTCAAATAAAACGCGACGTCCATCATCAAGAGCATCATTTAACACTACAGATGTGTCACACACGTAGTGAGCTACTTGCTGTCCGTACTCATAATATTCATCAAGGATTTCTTCTTTAGTAAATCCTTCTACTTCATAATATTTCTCAAACATACGATTTTTCTCTTCTAGATTACGCTCAAGCTTCTCTTCAAATACTTCACGATCTAGAAGATCAGCCATACGGATGCCAATACGCGCTGCTTTATCCATGTAAGCTGGGCCGATACCTTTTTTCGTTGTTCCGATTTTATTTGCACCTTTACGCTCTTCTTCTACAATATCAAGCTTTAAGTGATATGGAAGAATGACATGAGCACGATTAGAGATGCGTAAGTTGCTTGTATCAACATTACGATCATGAAGATACTTTAGCTCTTCTACTAATGCTTTAGGGTCAATAACCATACCGTTTCCAATTACACACGCTTTATCTTTATAAAAAATCCCAGACGGAATTAAGTGAAGCTTGTACTTCTCTCCGCCGAAAACAATTGTATGTCCTGCATTGTTTCCACCTTGGTAACGAGCGACTACTTCCGCTTTTTCAGAAAGATAATCTGTAATTTTTCCTTTTCCTTCATCGCCCCATTGTGTACCTACAACCACTACTGATGACATATGTTGCACCTCCGTCTCGGACGTTCTAACCGAGAAATTTCAAAATCCATTGACAAGTATATCAACATACAGGTCAATCGTCAATAAAACCCGAACATTTAATACAATGTACACAAATTCGTTCGTGTGGGAAATACATTTATGATTAGATTGTTTCTAAAAGATGCAAACTATACGCAAAAAGAGGCCCGGACAGAAGTGTTTTTAAACTACGTACGGTAAAGATGGGTAGTGCGTTGACAACATTGCACAAAAAAGACGACTTTCCATCACTAAATGAAAAAAGTCGTCTGGTCATTTCATAAAATGCATCAAACAAGGTAATAGCGGATTCTCCGCTTCTAAAATATGCTTCGCTAGGTTATTGCTTTTAGTAATTAGGATGTAGAGCGATTTTGTTAAGCTCAGTTCACATTATAAACCGCCCTTCGTTTACTAAATCACTGAGCAGCGAACAAGTTCGATGAGGGAGCACTATACAACCTTCTCGCTCCGTTGATTGTAGCGGAAGGCGCCGACTCCAGCGGGATGCGCGTGACCAGGGAGATCCCACAGGAGTGTATGTACTGCACCCCTATTGTTGGACACCTCAATCAACACTAGGAGGTGCCTTCATCAATGACCACGTTCACCAAGGAATATAAACTTCAAGCGGCTAAACGTTATCTAAATGAAATCATCAGTTATCGAGAACTTGCAAATCAAGTGGGCGTAGATGATTCGACGCTGCGATATTGGGTGATGTTAGTTCGCTATCATGGGGATCAAGCTTTTACCTTTCCCTATACAAACTATTCAGCTGCCTTTAAACTGAAAGTAATTCAATTTATGACCGAAGAGAATTACTCCATTCGAGAGGCATCAGCCATTTTTCATATTCCCGTTCCATGTATGCTTCGCAGGTGGAAGAAAAAGTGGGAAACAGCTGGAGAAGATGCCTTTGAACTAAGAGAAAAGGGGCTATCTACAATGACTGTTAATCAGAATAAAAATAAGGGCAACAACTCTTCAAACCCATCGGTAGAAGAGTTGAAAAAAGAGCTGGAATACCTTCGTATGGAGAATGCGTATTTAAAAAAGCTGAAAGCCTTAGTTCAGGAAGAACAATCACCAACAAAATCAAAGCGAAAGTAGTATATGAACTAAGGAACGAATTCCCGGTGAGTCGAATGTTGAAAATAGCCAAGATGCCTAGAAGCACTTACTATAACCTTGTTAAAAAATGGAGCCAGCCAGATCCTGATCGAAAATGGAAAAGAAGAATTGCATTCATTTACCATAAGCACTTTGGTCGATATGGCTATCGTCGTATTACAGACCTCCTTCAGGAAAAGGGATATGCGATTAACAAAAAGAAAGTGCTTCGAATGATGAGAGACCTAGGGCTTAAATGCCTTGTACGAATGAAAAAATACAAATCATATAAAGGAGAAGTTGGAAAAGCAGCTCCAAACATCCTAAACCGTAACTTTAGAGCCGAGAAGCCTAATCAAAAGTGGGTGACAGACATTACGGAATTTAAATTGTTTGGACAGAAGCTCTATCTGTCTCCACTATTTGACCTGTTTAACGGCGAACTGATAACCTATACGCTCCAATCAAGACCAACGTATGATTTGGTCGATACGATGTTGGACCAAGGGTTAAAGCACCTAAATAAAGGCGATGATCTCTTGATTCATTCTGATCAAGGTTGGCACTATCGAATGGCCCCTTACGTAAGGAAACTGAAAGAACATAACATCACACAAAGTATGTCTCGAAAAGGCAACTGTCACGATAATTCTGTCATGGAAAACTTTTTTGGAATCCTGAAATCGGAGTTCCTTTATTTAAACGAATTTGATAGTATTGAACACTTCAAAGAAGAGTTAGAACAATACATCTATTACTACAACCATGTGAGAATTAAATCAAGATTGAACCGGAAAAGTCCAGTAGCTTATCGACTCAGTACCCAAAAAGCTGCTTAAAAAAGTGTCCAACTTTATGGGTCCAGTGCATGTAGCGACGAGGAAGCTCCCGGGCCGCCCGCGGAAAGCGTGTGCCTGCAGCGGAAATCAACAACTACTGCAGGTGGTACTTATTCAGTAGAAGCGGGGTCGACTGTTATGTTTTCATATCCCATTCAGTTAAACACTTTGATGTCGAAGCCTATTTTTAATTGTATCTAGGCTCCGGGCGGCATGCTTCTTTCGTCATGCCTTCGTTCTAGGTTAACGAACTTATTATATTCCTTCACAAAAGCTAGCTCAACGGTGCCGACAGGGCCGTTACGCTGTTTGGCTATAATGATTTCGATAATATTCTGATTCTCTGATTCTTTATCATAGTAATCATCACGATATAAGAACGCAACGATATCAGCATCCTGCTCAATACTTCCAGATTCACGAATATCAGACATCATTGGTCGTTTATCTTGTCTCGACTCTACGCCACGAGACAGCTGTGACAGGGCGATTACAGGGACCTCTAGTTCACGAGCAATCGCTTTTAGGGTACGAGAGATTTCTGAAACTTCCTGTTGACGGTTCTCGCCGCTTCGACCGTTTCCTTGGATCAGCTGTAAATAGTCAATCATGATCATACCAAGTCCCTGCTCCTGCTTTAGACGCCTGCACTTAGCACGAATGTCATTAACCTTCACGCCTGGAGTATCATCTATATATATACCAGCTTTAGCAAGGCTGCCCATTGCCATCGTGAGCTTCTGCCAGTCTTCTGCTGTTAGAGCACCTGTACGCATTCTCTGAGCATCAATATTTCCTTCCGCACAAAGCATACGCTGAACAAGCTGACTCGCTCCCATCTCTAGACTAAAGATAGCGACATTCTCGTCTGTTTTAGTGGCTACATTTTGAGCGATATTTAAAGCAAAAGCGGTCTTACCAACAGAAGGACGAGCGGCCACAATAATTAAATCATTCCGCTGAAACCCTGCTGTCATATTATCAAGCTCAACAAACCCAGTCGGGATCCCTGTAATGTCTCCTTTTTGGTTTTGAAGCAATTCAATTTGATCATACGTTTCAACGAGAACGTCTTTAATGGAAATAAAAGCACTTGTATTTTTGCGCTGGGCAACATCTAAGATCGTTTTTTCCGCATCATCGAGTATCGCATCAACTTCATCCTCGCTCGTATACCCGTCCGCTGCAATATTCGTCGCTACCTTAATTAGACGGCGCAGCACTGATTTTTCTTCAACAATTTTACTGTAATATTCCACATTAGCTGCCGTCGGTACGGCGTTTGCTAAGTCACTTAAATAAGCTACTCCGCCAATATCATCAAGCCATTTACGGTCTTGCAGCTCTGAAGTTACGGTTACTAGGTCAACCGGTTCACCTTTTTCTGCCAACTCAAGCATCACCTGATACACGCGCTGGTGCGCGGCCCGGTAAAAGTCTTCAGGCAGTAAGCGTTCAGATGCGGTGACGAGTGCTACATCAGCTAAAAAGATCGCACCGAGTACCGCTTGTTCGGCTTCTATATTTTGCGGCGGGGTACGATCAGCAAATAAATCACTCATGGCACTACTTCCTTTCTATAAAAAAAATAAATATAAAAATAAGAACGAATATAAAAAAATGAAAACGGTCTGACCTTGCTAGGAATTGCAAGATATTCTTGGCACCTAGAGAGATCAGACCGTCTAAAGAAAAGCGTATTTCTTTATTTATTCGCTTTCTACTACGTGAACTTTCACTGTTGCTATCACTTCTGGGTGAATTTTAATAGGAACATTCGTATACCCTAGTGAGCGAATAGGGTCGTTAAGCATTATTTTACGCTTATCTACCTTCATTTTCATACCGGAAAGTGTTTCCGCTATCTGTTTTGTTGATACGGCACCGAATAAACGGCCGCCTTCTCCTGATTTGGCTTTAATTTCTACCGTTAAGGCTTCAAGCTCTTCTTTGTATTTTTTCGCAGCCTCAAGCTCTTCTGCGGCTTTCTTCTGCTCGCTGTTTTTTTGGGCTTTAAGATTAGCGACATTTCCTTTTGTTGCTTCAACCGCTAAGTTATTAGGAAGCAGGTAATTACGCGCATATCCTTCAGATACATTCTTTAACTCACCTTTTTTTCCTTTACCTTTAACATCTTCTAAGAAAATAACTTTCATCTTATTGTCCCCCTTCTAAACTTTCATCTATGGCCTTCTCTAGTTTCTCTCTCGCCTCTTGGAGAGTAACACCTTGTAATTGTGTAGCAGCATTGGAAAGGTGTCCTCCGCCTTCTAAACGTTCCATAATGACTTGGACGTTCACATCACCCAGCGAACGGGCGCTTATGCTTACCATATCATCTTTTCTCTTTGAAATCACAAAGGATGCAGCTACGTCTTTCATTGTAAGCAAGGTATCAGCTGCTTGAGCAATGACAATCTGGCTTAAGCTCTCACTTTCATCAGCTACAGCAATCGCCATTCCCTCGCGATATACCTCTGCATTCTCAATCAGCTTAGCACGCTTTACATATTGGTCCATGTCTTCTTTAAGCAGCTTTTGAACCAATGTTGTATCCGCCCCGTTTGAGCGGAGGAATGACGCCGCATCGAAGGTTCTTGCACCCGTGCGCACAGCAAAACTCTTTGTATCTACAATAATTCCGGCAAGGAGCGATGTTGCTTCAAGCCTGTCCATCTTAAGCTGCTTCGGCTGGTATTCCAGCAGTTCTGTAACCAATTCTGCTGTCGATGAAGCATAAGGTTCCATATACACAAGAACAGGATCCTCAATAAACTCTTCACCGCGTCTATGGTGATCAAGGACAATGATCCGGTCCACTTTAGGAAGCAGCTTAGGTTCCATCACAAGAGAAGGTTTATGCGTATCTACAACGACAAGAAGTGTGTCATCTGTCACATAATCTAGAACCTCATCTGGTGTAACAAATTGCGACCAAAGATCCTCATGACTTTCAACTTCTTCCATTAACTTTTGAACATCGTGGTTAATATCACTCGGATCAAGGACGACAAAGCCTTCCTTCCCATTTACTTCAGCAATTTTCAAAACACCAATCGCAGCACCAATTGAATCCATATCCGGATTTTTGTGGCCCATTATGATGACACGGTCACTTTCAAGGACAAAATCACGCAGCGCGTGTGAAATGACCCTTGCTCTAACACGTGTCCGTTTTTCCATTGCATTTGACTTTCCACCATAAAAGCGGACTTTTCCGTTCTTTTGCTTGATGGCTACCTGGTCTCCGCCGCGTCCTAAAGCCAAGTCTAAACTTGACTGAGCAAGCTTTCCTAGCTCGCGCAAGGAGGTCTCACCCGTACCCACCCCGATACTAAGAGTAATAGGAACTTTTTCTTTGCCTGTCAGCGTTCTAATTTCATCGAGCAGATCAAAGCGAACTTCCTCAATCTGTCTGAGTGATTTATAGTTCATAATTGCAACAAATCGGTCAGAAGCTGTTCGTCTGAGCAAGATATCATTATCATTTGCCCATTTATTTAAAGCAGAAGTGACCTGGCTCATGAGCCGGCTCCTCACTTGATCTTCCATTCCTTGCGTCACTTCATCATAATTATCTAAATAAATAAGAGCGACAACCGTTTTTGTGTCCTCATATAATTCTATTGTCTCTTCCTTTTCTGTTACATCTTGAAAATAAATTAACCTCTCTGTCGGTTCAAACGTAACATGATAAGACCTTGACCCTAAAGTGATCACATCACCTTCAACATTGTCTTCAATCATCGGAACCAGCTCATCATGTAAATCGTCCAAGCTTTTATCAATTAAGTCATCAGCAATATGTTGGCCTATAAAGGGATTAACCCACTGGATGATCTTATCATCATTATAAAGGAGAATTCCTACAGGCATCTTCATGACTGCCTCTTCCCCCGCCTTATTTACACGGTAGGAAAGCGTTTGGATATACGCTTCTAAATCACGTTCAAACGCAAAACGCGCTTGTGACGTGTAGATGGCTAGCACACCTAATATAAATAAACCTATGACGCCAACCTGCCAGTGATAGATCATCAGCACACTGCTGAAAATCACCGCTACGGCAAATAGGGCAATTACGTGGTAGCCATGCCACCGCTTCATTAAGAACTTCGGCATAGTGTCAGCTCCTATTTTTTCTCGCTTTTAATACGTTTACGTAGATCAAAGCCTAAATCAATAATCCCTAGAATACGAATAAGCTGTGTCAAAGGGTTTATAATCAATGTAACAATAACAATAATAATTGGAAGTGCTTTGTTAACTTTTTTATGGTAACAATAATAAAATATAAACGCAAAACCTTGGACCATCATCACAATCTCAAGCAGAGGCAGGAGGTTCCATACAATAATGTACATCGTTGAACCTTCTTCTTGTCCTACTAACAATAAAATCATGACAATTAAGTAATACCATAAGAATGACTTAGGGAACTGCCAGTCTCGAAACGGAGGAAATTTTTCAACCTTTGTACCAAGCCTGCGTAAAATAAGTGTGGCAAGCAGTACTGTTAAGACAGCTAAAGCAATCCCGCTCATAATAATCATAATCGGAACTAAATGGACAATCATATCTGCCATTTCATACATAGGTGCTAGTGAATCAGCAGGATCTTGTCCAATTGTGATCAATGTAGATTCTGCAAGACGAATCTGCTCGCGCAAGAGATCTGACATAAAGCTGATTGGATTCTCATCCATAACTAATGACAGCCCCACATAGACAAGCAGCATATTTAACATATATATTAAACTCCCGCCAATTAACACATTAAAAGGTGCTAACTTCCGGCGGTATAACTCACCTATCACAAGTCCCGCGCTTCCAAAAAATAATGCCCCAGGTACTCCAATAACACCTGCGATCATAAAAGAAAGCAAAATCGCTACAGCAACAAGCATGAATCCTGGCTTCAACCCTCTTCTTACTACAAATAAGATAAAAGGAAGCGGCAGGGCCCACATCGTAAGATAAGCAGCGAATGGAACATACAGCGTAATGGCTAATAAACTGACAAAAAGAGCTCCGAGTATTGCTCCTTCTGTTAGTGTTCTCGTTTGTTTCACACATTCACCTCATTTATCTTTCCAACCAACCATCAACCTGCTTACAAGCAAGGATTTTTGACAGTTTCTCATATCCTTGTCTATTTTAGCGTAATTGCGAGGAAAATTAAAGCTCTCAGCCAAACACTATCCTCTAATCTCTTATTCATCATCTTAATCGATCAGAAGAAAATTATGCATAGACTAAGTGATAAAAGCAAAGAAACAGCAGCACAGACATTGAGTATGCGCCTAAAACAAAAAGCATGGTAGAAGCTCTACCATGCTTTTATAAATTATGCTATTAGTTAACATCATTTACATACGGCAATAAAGCGATTTGACGAGCACGCTTGATTGCTGTTGTAAGTTGACGTTGATACTTAGCAGACGTTCCAGTTACACGGCGAGGAAGAATTTTTCCACGCTCAGAGATGAAACGCTTTAGAAGATCTGTATCTTTGTAATCGATTTTCGTAATTTTGTTTACAGTGAAGAAACAAACCTTACGACGCTTTGGACGACCACGACGAGCCATTAGACAGCACTCCTTTCAATAGAAATGTTTTATAATTCATGCTTCTTTTTCGTTAAATAAGCAGAAGAGGCATTAGAATGGTAAATCGTCATCCGAGATGTCAATTGGTTTGCCATCATTAGCAAAAGGATCATCGTTAAATCCGCCAGATTGACGATCTGGTTGTTGATTCTGCCTGCTATAATCGTTTCCACCAGTTGGTGCTCCGCCTCCTGCATACGCATTTCCTTGTCCTTGACTTGCTCCTCTTGGTTCTAGGAATTGCACACTTTCCGCTACAACTTCTGTAATAAAGACACGACGGCCTTCATTGTTGTCATAGCTTCTAGTTTGGATTCGGCCGTCTACACCAGTCAGGCTGCCTTTTTTAAGGTAATTAGCCACATTCTCAGCAGGTTTACGCCAAACAACACAATTGATGAAGTCTGCTTCGCGCTCTCCTTGCTGGTTTGAAAATGTACGGTTTACCGCGAGCGTAAAGTTCGCTACTGCTACTCCACTCGGCGTATAACGCAGCTCTGGATCTTTCGTTAAACGTCCAACTAGTATGACACGGTTTAGCATCCGTACCCCTCCCACTTTTTCATTAATTATTCTTCGTCTTTAGTGATTAGGACACGAATAACGTTGTCGTTAATCTTGATAAGACGGTTAAATTCTGCAATCGCTTCTGAGTTAGCTTGTACACTTAAAAGCACGTAGAAACCTTCACGATAATCGTTGATTTCGTATGCTAAACGACGCTTACCCATCTCTTCAACCTTTTCAACTTCAGCACCATTTGATGTAAGAACACCATTAAAGCGTTCGATAATCTCTTTGTTTGCTGACTCTTCTAGGTTTGGAGCGATGATGTACATAATTTCGTACTTACGCATTCCGGTCACCTCCTTTTGGTCTAACGGCTCCATTTAAGGAGCAAGGAGCAAAACTCATCTAATGAGTCATTTCACTCGCATTAGTAGATTATATCAGAATGAAAGATAGGGTGCAAGCATCATCTTGGTAGAAAAAAGAGTTTTAACAAATGAGAAATGCTTATGCACCGCTCCTGAACGATACTTCGCTTTTCATTTAACAGTTGGTCCTCTTCAATAGTCTCCGTCTAACATATTTGTTGATTTTCGCTGCAGGCAATCGCTTTCCGCGGGCGGTCCGGGAGCCTCCTCATCGCTACGCTCTTGTGGAGTCTCCCCTGGCCACGCACATGAGGCCACTGATAAACCCATGGTTTTTTTAGTGGCCTGAGGAAATGATCAAAAAAATAAAAAATAAGGGCAGTTTCTTCTCCGGCCGTGGAGAAGAAACTGCCCTTTCTCTTGATTATTACGACTCTTTTTGGTTCTTGAGTCTCAATATTCTTTTTAAATTGACGGCGAATATGGTGGTGGCCGCTTGTATTTGCATACCAAATAGACCCGAGTAATTCGCTTTTTTATACCCGTGCCGGTTTTTTAATTCGCTGTTCTTCGCTTCTATTTTATACCGAGACTTTGATAGTTCTTTGAATCTCTCTGTTTCTTGAAACGCTTCTTGCTCGGTGTGTTCAGTTGATTTAACTGTTACGTAGTACGACTTTGTTTTAGCCCCTTCTTTGTAACATCCCTCTTTCAGAGGGCAAACCTTACATTTTTCTACGTCGAAGAAATAACGGTATCTAGGATTTTTATTGTGCTTGGTACAGCCATCATATTTCTTTTGAATGGCTAGGTGTCCTGCCTTACACATATATGTACCAGCATCTTTATTAAACTCAAACTCATCATTCTTACGTGATCCATTAGTAACTAGAGGGTGAAGTTTTGAGACAAGCTCCATTTTGTGTTCGTTTGTGAAACGGATATTTTCTCTTTCGGAGTAAGCTGTATCAGCGATAATGGTATCTACGTTTACACCTGCATTTTTTGTTTTGTCCACGAGTTCTCTTAGGTATTTCCCGTCATTTTTTTCACCTGATGTAATGACCGCAGCGGTAATAATTCGTTCTTCATTTGTCATGGCAAGGTGAGATTTATATCCAAAGAAAGAAGTGTCTTGAGATTTAAATCCTGTTCGTGCGTCAGGGTCCTCCGATTGAATCATGTTTTCTTCATAATCCTCGACAACTTCTTTTAAGACATTAAGCCTTTCTTTCACAGCGGGTACTTCGACACTTTTTGAGCTTTCTACAGTAGAGATGACCTGTCGGCAGTACTCTAATTCCTCTTGAAGGTCATTAGATGTAGGTTTGTCAGGGAACTTCCCTTGCATCGACTCATCTACACGATAGACTGCTTTCCGAACATTTTTAGACTTTTCTTGTAGAAATTCTTTCGGTGATTTTTTATTAAAACAAGCTCTCGTATGAGTCGCATCAAGGATAATAGTGGGGTCTTTAAGGATATTATGTTCTATAGCGATCTCAACGCTCTTCCCAACCAGCATATCTAATAAACCCTCATCTGGAAGACGGAGTTTACGGAATTTCGTTAGGGAACTGGGGTCAATGACACCAGCTTCTGGAGCCAAGTCTAAAAAGAATTTAAATGACATGTCGTACTTGGAGCGTTCCACTACATCAACATCTGACAAATCAAAAATAGTCTTTAATAAAAGGTATTTAAACATGCGGATCGGAGAGATCGCATTACGACCATTCGTCAAACAATACTTGTCTTGGAGTTCGTCCATAATGAAAGAAAAATCCACGAGTTCATTCATTTGACGAAGCATATTGTCTTTAGGTACCACGAGATCATAGAGTCCCATATATGGGCTAAGAGGGATCGAGTCTTGTCCTTTAATCATTTCAACATCACCTATACCGTTATTAGTACCTTAATTATATAGGAAAAAGAGAGTGGTTGGCCGAATAAATTCGGCCAACCACTCTCTAAAAAACAAAAGAACTTTTTCAGTGGCCTCCACGCACATCCCGCAGGAGTCGATTACCTTCCGCCCCAATCAACGGAGGAAGGATGTTATATAGTGCACCCTCATCGAACTTGTTCGTTGCTCAGTGATTTAGTAAACGAAGGACGGTTCAGAATTTGAACTGAGCCTAACTAAATCGCTCCACATAATCATCACAAAATCCAATAACCCAGCAGATGAACTATACGTAGACTCCTGCGGTGCCTAGAGCAGGGCTGAGATCCCAACAGGGCCAATGCCCGAGGAAGCTCAGCAGCTCATCGCGGAAAGCGAAGTATCGTTCAGAAGCGACGACTATGCTATAACCCATGTTTGAAGCACTTTATGTTAGGTAACTTTTGAGAGAAAACTAAATTATCCGCTAGGCTATTACATAATGTAATAACCTAGCGGATGAACTATTCAGGAGCGGTTATAACCACTGCATCTTATTCGTATCTATTGTTCATTAAACATTAAAGCGGAAGTGTACTACGTCTCCGTCTTGTACTACATACTCTTTTCCTTCTAGACGAACTTTTCCGCGCTCTTTGGCTACTGCCATTGAACCGGCATCAACTAAGTCATCATAAGATACAACCTCTGCACGGATAAATCCACGTTCAAAGTCTGTGTGGATGATTCCTGCTGCTTGAGGTGCTTTTGTTCCTTTGCGGTATGTCCATGCACGTACTTCTTGGACACCTGCAGTGAAATAAGTTTCAAGGCCAAGCAAGTTATACGCTGCACGAATTAACTGGTCTAAACCTGATTCTTCAATGCCTAGCTCTTCAAGGAACATTTGCTTTTCATCGCCCTCAAGCTCAGCAATTTCAGACTCAATTTTCGCGCAAACTACGATCACTTCACTGTTTTCACCAGCTGCAAATTCCTTTACTTGCTTCACGTAATCATTGTCTTCAGGAGAAAGAAGATCTTCTTCACTAACGTTAGCAACATATAGTACCGGCTTACTTGTCAGAAGGTGCAGCTGCTTAACGATCTTCTCTTGTTCTTCTGTAAATTCAATGCTTCTAGCTGGCTTTTCTTCTTCAAATGCATCACGAAGAAGCTCTAATACTTCAAGCTCAGCAACTGCTTCTTTATCCCTTGTTTTAGCTAACTTTGCCACACGGCCGATTCGCTTTTCAACTGATTCAAAATCAGCTAAGATCAGCTCTAAGTTAATCACTTGAATATCATTAAGCGGATTTACGCTGCCTGATACGTGAGTAATATTGTCATCAGCAAAGCAACGAACAACATGAGAAATAGCGTCAACTTGGCGAATATGAGATAAAAACTTGTTTCCTAGTCCTTCGCCTTTACTAGCTCCTTCTACGATCCCTGCAATATCTGTGAATTCAAATGCAGTAGGTACTGTCTTTTTAGGATCCACAAGTTCTGTTAACGTTTGTAATCTATGATCAGGCACTTCTACAATCCCTACATTCGGGTCAATTGTACAGAATGGGTAGTTTGCAGATTCTGCACCTGCTTGTGTAATTGCATTAAAAAGTGTTGATTTCCCTACGTTTGGTAATCCAACAATCCCAGTTGTTAATGCCATAACGGCTCACTTCCTTTATTTATCAAATTCACATAGTTATCAAATATACACCCTATGTGATCATACTCTCTTAATATCCCTACCAATTATAGATACAGACCCACAAAAAAACAAGGTTATGATCATGAATCACTACCTTGTTCTGAGAATTATTTATGAATTTGGCGCCTTCTCTAAAATCCGTTTCAATTTTTTTGTAAACTCTTTTCTTGGAAGCATGACACTATGCTGACACCCTAAGCATTTAATTCTAACATCCATTCCCATGCGTATGATCTTCCAGCGATTCTCTCCGCACGGATGCTGCTTCTTCATTTCTACGACATCCCCGAGTGCAAATTCTTTATCTGTCATCCTAGGCCCTCCTATCCAAGCTATCCATTTTGTTGCTTAGTATTATACACCAAAACGACCTTAGACGGGACAAGTAAACCAAACTAGGAAGCAACTATTTCACACTGGCTGAATGGTTTAAAATCGGATAAAGCAAGATGCTTGCAAACACATATAGATTCAACACGCCATATAGAGGATACAAAATTGCAATTAAGGTTGAAAAACCAAATGTTGTAAGAGGCGCCATTAACGAAATGAGGAATAAGGCAATCAGCCACGCCTTCCCCTTTATATATCCTCGTAAGCGAGAGATGAGACCGAAAACCCCTGCTGCTGCTGTCGTATAAATAGCCATCCACAATAAGCCTGACATCACAATGACCATAAAATAAGGATAGTGCTTTAAAATAGCAAATAAAGGAATCTCGTAAAGCATAATATCACCAGCTACTTGAAGCAGTGATTCGTTGTATAAAAAGGAAATCCCTCCAAGAATAAGCCCGCTCCCTAAACTCGCTACCCAAATTTCACCCTTATGGCGAATTTCACCTCCTACGGCTGCAAGTACAGCTACAAGAGGAAGAATATTTAAAGATGTAAAAGTTAACGCGGCCGGCCAATTATGCTGCTCATCTAATCGAAAAGAGATCGGAAACCCTTTTAACGTCTGAAAAGCAACCAACACACCAAGTAAGCAGACGATTAAAACAGGAATAATGACTGCATTCATTGACGTCATTCCTTTTGTATCCCATACAAAAAGCAGTACGACACAGCCTCCGATAAAAACAATTCCTAACCAATATGGAAGATGAAGCACCTCAAGAGTAGCACCGCCCCCAGCAAGCATTATTACTGTTGTCGAGAAAAGGTAAAGAACGATCATAAAATCATATAGTTTAGTAAGCCTCTTCCCCATCAGTACATGTAAGATCGGTAAATAATGTTTAGACCGTTTTTGATAGCTGATCCCCATAATGATCGCTGTACAAATCGTAAATAAGAGTGCAAATAAAAAGATGGCTAGTCCGCTTTCGGCCCCAAAAAACTCCCATAACTCGCGACCAGAAGCATACCCAGCCCCAATCATCGTACCTATAATTAAAAACATCCATTTAAACCCGCCTGACCACATCCCGCACCCTCCTCTCCTTCATTGCGTGAAACCTATGAATGACCTCCATATAGGTATTTTTCTAAATTTTCACAATCTATTTTCACAACTATACGTATAGAAAGGAAAAAATATCCGTATACTGCTACTACTATGGCAAAGGAGCCGATGTTATGAGTACAAACCATCGCCTTTTCGGAAAAAGTTTGACCCCTATTCGAGTACACATGGATGAAGATGATGCCAAATCAACACTCATACACAATCTCTTCACTCATACAAATGAGCTCACCCGCCGCGAACTTGTTATTGTTTGTATCGGAACAGACCGCTCAACTGGAGATTCATTAGGTCCATTAATTGGTACTAAATTATCGGAGAAAAAGCTGCAGCGTTTTCATGTGTATGGAACGCTTGAGAAGCCAGTTCATGCCGTTAACTTGGCTGACCGCTTGAAGGAAATCGAACAATCGCATTACCGGCCTTACATTTTAGCCATTGATGCTTGCTTAGGGCGAGTGAACAGTATTGGAAAGATCTCACTTGCCAATGGCCCTGTTCAGCCAGGGGCTGCCGTTAACAAACAATTGCCGGCTGTTGGTGATATCCATATCACCGGAATCGTCAATATCGGCGGGATGATGGAGTATTTTGTGTTACAGAACACTAGATTGTTTACCGTTATGAGAATGGCTGATACGATCTCTGATGTCATATACTCTGTAGATCAACAACTGCCGCACCGAACAAAGCCAACGTCTTTACTCGAAAACTTAAAGCCTAATATTTTTCTCAAAACAAAAAAAGAGACACCTTTTTAAACGGAGCTTCCGTCTAAAGGTGTCTCTTTTTGATCTCCTATTAAATTAAATAAATGCCCGTAACTAATACTGCAACCACAAGGATACTTGGCAGTAAATTAGCCACCCTTATCTGCAAAACTCCTAAAATATTCAACCCGATAGCAACAATCATCACTCCGCCTGTAGCTGTCATTTCTACAATAAACATATCCATCAGCTCACTAGGAACATAAGCATTAATTTGAGTTGCTAAAATTGCTATCCCGCCTTGATACAGCACGACAGGTATGGCTGAGAAAATAACTCCTATACCTAAGGTGGAAGTGAAGATAATGGCTGAAAATCCATCAAGCATCGCTTTTGTATAAAGAACCGAATGATCTCCGCGAAGTCCGCTGTCAAGTGCACCGAGTACAGCCATCGCCCCTACTACATAAATAAGAGTTGTCGTGACAAATGCCTTTGCTACCGACCCCTCTTCTTTTGAGCCGAGCTTCCTTTCGATAAAAGCACCCACCTGATTTAATCGCTTTTCTAAATCTAATTTCTCACCAATTAATCCGCCAATGACTAAACTTCCGATAACGACTAAAAACTGTTCGCTCTTAAGTCCCATGTCAATCCCTAACACGACAACTGCCAAAGCGATTGCTTGCATGACAGTCGTTTTCACTCGCTCTGGTATCCCTCTCACTAACAATCCAATACAAGCTGCCACTATGATGGCAAGTCCATTTACAAGCGTCCCAGTCAACACCATCTCTACACTCTCTCCTACTCTTCTCTAAAATGCTTGCTCTATCTCTATTAATGCCTCTACTAATTGTTTGACTTCGTCTTCTGTATTATAAGGGCCAAAACTTACACGAACGAGCCCTGTATCAACGGTTTCAAGTGAATGATGAGTCATTGGTGCACAATGAAGGCCTGCTCGTACGGCCATTCCGTAATGCTCATCTAAAATAAATGCCAGCTCATGACTTTCCACCTCTTTTAACCGGAAGGAACAAACGGCTAATCGTTGATGTAAATGAGCAGGACCGAAAACTTCTGCTGTTTCTAGCTTCCTAAGCCCTTCTAAGAACAATGCTAAAAGATTTTGCTCGTGTTGATAGACCTCATCAATTCCTCGCTTTTTAACATCTTTTAAAGCGGCGAGTAATCCTGCAATCCCCGGTGTATTCAATGTCCCTGCCTCATAACGATCCGGCCACTCAGACGGCTGAGTACTGCTCTCTGAGTAACTCCCAGTGCCTCCGTGCATAAGGGGCAGAAGCTGATAATCATGCTTAGAAATGAGGACCCCTGTCCCTTGGGGTCCTAATAAACTTTTGTGGCCTGCAAATGCCAACAGGTCAATTCCGTCTCTTTCCATATCAATGGACAAGGTTCCTGCTGTTTGTGAGGCATCGACAATAAGGATGGCACCAACCTCTTCGGCAATCTGCTTCACCTCTTTTAAAGGAACAATAGCGCCCGTCACATTAGAAGCATGTGAAACAATAATTGCTTTCGTACGCTCTCCTGCAGCCTCTCTCATCTCATCGATTGAAATGATGCCATCTTCATCCGGTTGGATATACGTAACCGAAATGCCTCTTAGCTTAGCAGCCTGATGCAGGGGCCTTAAGACAGAATTATGTTCAAAGGCTGTTGTTACAATATGATCCCCTTCTTCAAAAGGAAACCCGCTTATCGCCTGATTCAATGCCATCGTTGCGTTCTGATAAAACCAAACATGCTTGCCATTAGGTGCATTAAAAAAGGCAGCTAATTCGTTTCTTGCTTCCTGAATCACTCGGCCTGCTCTTTCAGCGAGCTGGTGTCCGCCCCTTCCAGGATTAGCCGCATATTCATTCACCGCTTCTATCATCGCTTCCCCTACAGCTTTTGGCTTAGGATAAGACGATGCGGCGTGATCAAAATAAATCATAAAGACTCTCCTTTTTGCTTAATCCTGATATCTGCTAGAAAAAGAAGCCATCATAATTGATGACTTCTCCATTTATTCATGTTCTTAGTCATTTTAACACTTAAGATTTCTCAGATTTCAGCAAAGCTAAAATTCTTTCTAAATCATCTTCTGAAAAATAATCGATCTCAATTTTACCTTTATTTTTACCCGGCTTAATAGACACCGATGTACCAAAACGAGAACGCAGCGTATCCTGATATTCTTTTAGCTGCGGAGTAAGCTGAATTTTCTTACGAGACGTTTCACGTGAAACACGGTCATTCATCTTGTTAACTAACTCTTCAACCTCGCGAACACTTAAACTCTCATTGATGATCGTTTCAACTAATACTGCGAGTTTTTGTTTGTCTTTCACACCAAGTAGAGCTCTTCCATGCCCCATTGATAACGTACCCTCTGAGATAAACTCCTGCACCGGCTTAGGCAGCTGCAGCAAACGGATATGGTTCGCTATATGCGGGCGGCTCATACCAAGACGAGATGCCAGCTGCTCTTGTGTGTATCCAAGATGCTCCATCAGCTTTTCATAGGCCATCGCTTCCTCAATCGGATTCAGATCTTCACGTTGAAGATTTTCGATTAAAGCAAGCTCCATCATTTTTTGTTCATCTAATTCACGTACAACAACAGGAACCGCTTTAAGACCGGCTTTTTGAGCCGCTCTGAATCTTCTTTCTCCTACCACAATTTCATAGCCTTTAATGCTTTTCCTTGCAATAATTGGCTGTAATATTCCATGACTTTGAATAGATTCGGCCAGCTCGTCAATCGCTTTTTCTGAAAAAAGCTTTCGTGGTTGATATGGATTCGGTCTTATTTCATTGATAGCAATTTCTTGGACTGAATCTGGAGCTGATTCATTATGTTCTGGAAAAAAGGCTTTTAAGCCCTTGCCTAATCCTTTAGCCACTAGACACCACTTCCTTTGCTAGATCTACATATACTTGTGCACCCCGAGATTTGGCATCATAAATAATAATCGGTTGACCATGACTCGGCGCTTCTCCTAAACGCACATTACGAGGGATGATGGTATCAAATACTTTTTCACGAAAGTATTTTTTCACCTCTTCAATGACTTGAATACCGAGGTTCGTCCTAGCATCAAGCATTGTTAATAAAACCCCTTCAATAGCTAACTCTGTATTTAAATGCTTTTGTACAAGTCGTACAGTATTTAGAAGCTGACTTAATCCTTCGAGGGCATAGTACTCACATTGAACCGGAATCAATACACTGTCAGAAGCAGTCAAAGCATTAATCGTTAATAAACCTAGCGAGGGAGGACAATCAATAAAGATATAATCGTAATTCTTCGATACAGTCTGCAGCGCTCTTTTTAAACGAACTTCCCGTGAAATCGTCGGTACAAGCTCTATTTCAGCTCCAGAAAGTTGAATGGTAGACGGCAGGACATCAAGGTTTTCTACCGATGTTTTTTTGATAACGCTAACCGCCTCAACATCCTCGACCAAAATGTCATATACACATTCATCTACATCGCCTTTTTCAACACCTACTCCGCTTGTAGCATTTCCTTGAGGATCGATATCAACTAATAGAACTCTTTTTCCAATATAAGCTAAACAAGCACTCAAATTAACAGCCGTTGTCGTTTTTCCAACTCCGCCTTTTTGATTTGCTACAGCAATGACTTTGGCCATGCTGTCACCCACTTTCCGTTCACCTTACTGTTGTATGTGAAACAACTATTATCTTAATAAATCATGTATGTACACTATCATCATTACCGTACATGTTTGAATGAATTGTTTGTAATAATCGTTAAAAATTGATAAGTTCCACTTCATTTTAACACAGTTCACATGAAAAAATTTAGAAAGTTGTGTGAGTTCAAAATTTCTTTTCTGACTTATACTGTTTCTCTAAAAGTGCCGTTTCATCTCTCGCTAGATATGTTTAATCAACTAATAATAAAAATAATCTACCGATTGTCGATAGATTATTTTTTAGGTATACGAATCGTAAATTGATAGAATTCTTCATTCTCTTCTTCATCGGCATCCACCTGCAAACCACTCTTTAAAACCATATCAACTGATTGTCGAATGGTATTCATAGCGATTCGCATATCTTTTGGATATGATTTCCGCGTTGCTTTTTTCTTAGGTTCAGGCTGCCCTTCAAGAAGCACTCGAACTCTTTCTTCCGTTTGTTTCACATTTAAATGCTTCTCGACAATTTCTTCAAGAAGCTGGACTTGTAGTTCTTCATTTTTTAAAGCAAGCAAGGCTCTTGCATGTCGTTCTGATATATGACGTTCTAAAATAGCATGCTGGACTATTTCAGGCAGGTGAAGCAGACGTAATTTATTCGCGACAGTCGATTGACCTTTGCCTAATCTTTGCGCCAAGCTTTCCTGTGTTAGTCCATGAAGTTCAATTAATTTTGCATACGCAATAGCTTCTTCAATCGAAGTTAATCCTTCGCGCTGCAAGTTCTCGATCAAGGCAATTGATGCTGTTTGAGAATCGTTAAATTCCTTTACTAAAGCAGGGATCTTCTCCCAACCAAGCTTTGTCACAGCACGCCATCGTCTTTCCCCTGCAATTAACTCATACTTCCCATCGCGTTCACGTACAACAATTGGCTGAATGACACCATGGGTACGGATGGTCTGAGCGAGTTCTTCAATCCGTTCCTCATCAAATACTGTCCGCGGCTGAAAACGATTAGGAACAATATCTGCAATTGCAATTTGCTGTACTTCTTCATTCCCGCTCACTTCAACCTCTTCATGCTTATCACTAAAGCCAAATAGGCGTGAAAACGGTTGCTTCATCGCCTGACACCACCTTCTGATAATAACCGTCTTGCTATATTCGATAAAGACTGCCAATTTCCTTCTTTTTATTCCTAGTTCTTTTATATCCTGCTTTCTCCTATACCGTCAAGTAAAACCTTGTGTCACGCTTATAAAAGGAAGGTCATGTTTCACGTGAAACATGACCTATAAAGATCTACAACGGCTGCTTATTTGGAGTCCCCGGCTTTCTAGGATACTTTTTCTTTGTCGCTTTTTGCTTTTCAATAATCATAATATGACGTTCGCTCTCTTCAATTGGCAGCTTAAACGTATGATCATCCTTCACTTTAGCCCCTAGTTGGATAAGCGCATTTTTAGCATCTGTAAGCTCTCCTTCAGCTCCAGCACCTTTCATTGCAATAAACTCCCCGCCAACTTTTACGAGCGGCAAGCATAGCTCAGCTAACACAGACATTCTAGCTACTGCACGAGCGGTTACAATATCATATTGTTCACGATGTGCTGGATTTTGTCCGAAGGTTTCAGCACGATCGTGATAAAAGGCTACTCCATCTAACTCGAGTTCACTTGCTAAATGCTCTAAAAACCCGATACGTTTTTTAAGAGAATCAACAATGCTCACATGTATTTCTGGGTATAAAATTTTAAGAGGGATGCTTGGAAAACCAGCCCCAGCGCCAACATCAATGATCTTTTGTCCTGCTTCAAATGAATAGAAAAAACTTGCTGAAATTGAATCATAAAAATGCTTAATATATACATCTTCCTCGCTTGTTAAGGCAGTTAGATTCATTTTTTCATTCCACTCAACAAGAATCTTAAAATAACGCTCAAATTGTTGAAGCTGCTTTTCACTCAAGTCAATTCCGCGTTCTTTTACTAATGATACAAATACATCTTTACTCATCTAATAGCCTCCAAGCCTTTACTTTACCTTTGCTAATCTCCCTTGTTCTAAATAAACAAGCAAAATTGAAATATCCGCTGGATTTACACCGGATACACGCGATGCTTGTCCGACTGATAATGGGCGTACTTCACTCAATTTTTGTTTCGCTTCCGTGGCAAGCCCATTAATCGCATGGTAATCAAGATCTTCAGGAATCTTCTTGCTTTCCATTTTCTTAGAACGATCGACTTGTTGGAGCTGCTTTTCAATATACCCTTCATATTTCACTTGGATTTCTACTTGTTCGCCTACGTCATCACTAATTTCAGATTCAGGTGCCTCAATTAATTTAGACACATGTGCGTACGTTAATTCAGGACGTTTTAAGAGCATAGCAGCACTCACAGCTTCTTTTAAAGGAGTGGCTCCTGCTTCTTGAAGTACAGCAGCTACTTCATCAGACGGCTTAATAATAATCTTTTCAAGACGCTTTTTCTCAGCTGCAATTTCTGCTTTCTTCAGTTCAAAACGGTTAAAGCGATCCTCACTGATCAGACCCATTTCATAGCCTTTTTCCGTTAAGCGCAAGTCTGCGTTGTCGTGACGAAGAAGTAAACGATACTCAGCACGAGAGGTTAAAAGGCGGTATGGTTCATTTGTTCCTTTGGTCACCAAGTCATCAATCAGCACACCGATATAAGCTTCGGAGCGGTCTAAAATAAGACATTCTTCTCCTTTAGCTTTACGTGCTGCATTAATACCAGCCATAATTCCTTGGCCCGCGGCTTCTTCATAACCTGATGTACCATTGATCTGCCCTGCAGTGAATAAACCAGGCACTTTCTTTGTTTCAAGAGTTGGCCATAATTGAGTAGGCACAATCGAATCATACTCAATCGCATAACCTGGTCTCATCATACGAACTTGTTCGAGTCCAGGAATAGATTTTAAGATCTTAAGTTGAACATCTTCAGGCAAGCTTGTTGATAACCCTTGAACGTATACCTCAGTCGTATTACGGCCTTCTGGCTCTAAGAAGATTTGATGACGCGGCTTATCATTAAAACGAACGATCTTATCTTCAATAGAAGGACAATAACGTGGACCTGTTCCTTCAATCATCCCTGAATACATAGGAGAACGTGATAGGTTGTTGTTAATAATTTGATGCGTCTCTTCACCTGTGTAAGTTAACCAGCAAGGCAGCTGATCTGTAATATATTTCGTCGTTTCATATGAGAATGCACGAGGTGTATCATCCCCTGGCTGAATTTCTGTTTTATCATAATCAATGGTATTCCCGTTTACACGCGGAGGTGTCCCTGTTTTAAAGCGAACCATATCAAAGCCTAGTTCTTGCAAGTGATAGGACAGCTGCACAGATGGCTGCATGTTATTTGGTCCGCTTTCATATGCCAGTTCCCCTAGAATAATTTTTCCACGCAAGTACGTTCCAGTTGTAATAACAACAGATTTACTGCGGTACTCTGCTCCTGTATTGGTAATAACCCCTCTGCACTCACCATCTTCAATAATGAGACGTTCAACCATCCCTTGACGAAGCAAAAGGTTCTCTTGTTCTTCAATCGTCTTTTTCATTTCATGCTGATAAAGAAATTTATCTGCTTGAGCACGCAGCGCACGTACGGCAGGACCTTTCCCTGTATTCAACATTCTCATTTGAATATGCGTTTTATCAATATTACGGCCCATCTCACCGCCTAATGCATCAATTTCACGAACAACGATCCCTTTTGCCGGACCTCCGACTGAAGGGTTGCACGGCATAAAGGCAACTGCATCTAAATTCAACGTTAACATTAACGTATTAGCACCCATCCGAGCCGATGCAAGTCCCGCTTCGACACCAGCATGTCCTGCACCAACGACGATAACATCGAAATCTCCACCGTTATAACTCATAATAAAACCTCCTTATTATTTATTTTCCTAAACAGAACTGTGAAAACAGCTGATCAATTAAACTTTCATGTACACTATCACCAATAATTTCTCCTAAAAGCTCCCACGTTCTAGTAATATCAATCTGCACTAAGTCAATCGGCACACCCATGTCAATCGCTGACTTCGCATCTTGAATAGTGGATTTTGCCTGTTCTAATAATGCGATATGTCTAGAGTTTGATACATATGTTGCATCACCGCTCTCAAGATCTCCTTCAAAGAACAGTGAAGCAATTGCATTCTCAAGTTCATCGACTCCTTCATCTTTTATAAGAGAAGTAGTGACAACCGGACGGCCCTCTGCAAGTTCCCTTACACGATTCAAGTCAATTTTCTGTTCAACATCTGTCTTATTCACAATTACAATAACATTTAAATGTTTGACTGCTTCAAACAACGCCTCGTCTTCACTAGACAATTCCTCGCCGTAATTTAATACGAGCAAGATCAATTCCGCTTCTTTTAATACCTGTCTAGATCGTTCGACACCAATTCGTTCAACCATATCCTCTGTTTCACGAATTCCTGCCGTATCTACCAAACGCAGCGGGACTCCTCGTACATTGACGTATTCTTCAATCACATCTCGAGTTGTACCTGCAATATCTGTGACAATCGCCTTTTCTTCATGAACCAAGCTATTCAATAATGAAGATTTTCCCACGTTAGGACGGCCTACGATAACAGTAGACAGACCTTCCCTTAAAATCTTTCCTTGATTCGCCGTCCCAAGAAGCTTGTCAATTTCACGTTCGACGAAATTCGCTTTTTCTATTAATAAGTCATGTGTTACGACTTCTGCATCATATTCCGGGTAATCAATATTCACTTCCACTGAAGCAACCGTTTCAAGCAAGGCTTGGCGCAGGATAGCTATTTTCTTCGACAAACGTCCTTCAACTTGGCCGAGTGCGACATTCATTGCTTTATCCGTTTTTGCTCGGATTAAGTCCATCACTCCTTCTGCTTGAGAAAGGTCAATTCGTCCATTTAAAAAGGCTCTCTTTGTAAATTCACCGGGTTCAGCTAATCTTGCACCATGCTTTAATGCAAGCTTCAGCACTTTATTTACAGATACCAGTCCGCCATGACAATTAATTTCTACAACATCTTCCCTTGTAAATGTGCGAGGAGCACGCATAATTGAGACCATCGCTTCTTCAACTCTTGTCTCACCGTCCATAATATAGCCGTACACGATCGTATGAGAAGCAGCCTCAGAAAGCGGCTTTGCTCCTTTATAGATCTTATCAGCAATTGCCACGGCCTCATCACCGCTCAAGCGAACAATCCCGATCGCCCCCTCGCCAAGAGCCGTAGAAATCGCAGCTATTGTATCAAATTCCATCATCCTTCACCTCACAGTCTTTCCTTTTCTTTCTATTGTTAACATCTATGATATGGTTACATACAACATTAAAAAAGTAACTCCTAAATGTTTAGAATAGCACACGCCTACTTGAAAAGCTATGTCATATGCTCTCGTTATTTTCAGAGAAAAAGGATGACTCAAAAAGAGCCATCCTGATTAATCCTTATTTCGCTCGGACAACAATATGACGATCCCGTCCTTGCCCTTTTGAATAGGTTTCAACACCTGAAACAGACTGCAGTGTTGAATGAATAATTTTTCGTTCCTTAGCACTCATTGGTTCAAGTGAAACAGGTTTATTTATTGCTTTTGCTTTTTCAGCCACGCGATGAGCAAGCTGCATTAGAGCTTCTTTGCGCCGCTCTCTGTAATTTTCAGCATCAACCTCAACAGCAACAAATCCTGCCTCTTTATGGCGGTTAGCAACAAGATTGGTGAGGTAATCAAGCGCCTCAAGCGTTTGCCCCCTCTTCCCAATTAAACGGCCTGCTTCATTCGAACTTTTTATATCAAAGCGAACTTGTTTATCGCCTTGATCAATGTCCTCTTGAACAATCGTTGCAGGAACACCCATTAATGTAACGGTCGATTCGAGAAATGAATAAGCTTCCATGATCGGATCAGGCTTGATGTGAGCTTCAATTGTTGCGGGTCTTGATCCAAATCCAAGAAAACCTTTTTTCGGTTCAGAGACTACTTGATAAGAAAGACGTGCTTCCGTTGTTTCAAGTTCCAACAATGCTTTTTGAACAGCTTCTTCAATCGTATTACCTGATACAGTCACATGGGTCACTTTTTCTTCCCTCCTGCTGCAGCTTCTTCTGTTTTGTTCTTTCCAACGTTTGGACCTGTAATGAAATACGTTTGAGTAATCATAACAAGGTTACCTACTACCCAGTAAAGCGTAAGAGCTGCCGGGAAGAACATAGCAAAGACAAAAATCATAACTGGCATTACATATAGAAGAATTTTCATCTGCGGATTGTCTGTGACCATCATCATCTTCTGTTGGATGAATGTTGTGATCCCTGCCACAATCGGCAAAACAAATGGATCTGGTGCACCAAGTTCGAACCATAAGAAAGAATAGTTACCAATGACATCAGTACGCATAATCGCATGATAAAACGCAAGTAAAATCGGCATTTGTACAAATAACGGCAAACACCCAGCTAACGGGTTTACACCGCGTTCTTGGAACATCGCCATCATTTCTTGCTGAAGTTTTTGCTGCGTTTTTTGATCCTTCGCACTATACTTCTCACGTAGTTTTTGCATTTCAGGCTGGATCGCCTGCATTGCTTTTGCACTCTTCGTCTGCTTAATCATAAGCGGAAGAATTAAAAGACGTAATAAAATGGTTACGACAATAATAGAAAGTCCGTAACTATTTAAGGCTTCTCCAAAATAAATAATGAGCCATGATAGAGGGTAAACAAAGTAAGAGTTCCAAAACCCTTCACTGTCTCTTGTAATCGGCTGATCAATGTCAAAACACCCAGTCATAACAAAGAGCAGACCAATTATCATTGTTATTAGGCCAAACTTCTTGAGCACGAGCTCTCCTCCTTGTCCATCTTCGTTCTATTTATATGAACGCACGAATCAATCAGAACTCTACCTTAGAATGATAAGTACTTACTAATAGAAAGTTCTAATCATTTATGTGACGTATGATCAACTTTTTTTAAAAGACGAGCTTTTTTCATCACATGCTTAAGACTTGATTCCACTTGGTGAAAATCCATCTCACTAACTGGATGTCTTGCAATAATGACAAAATCATAGCCGCCTGGAAGCTCATCTTGGTATGTTTGGAACACCGTTCTTACATAACGCTTAATCCGATTACGCACAACAGCATTCCCTACCTTTTTGCTGACCGACAACCCAATTCGAAAACTAGCTTGTCCCTCTTTTTTTAAGGAATACAGAACAAATTGCCGATTGGCAACGGACTGCCCTTTTTTAAATACGGACGAGAAATCTTCATTTTTCTTGATCCGTTGCTCCTTTTTCATGTACGTACACCTCAAGCATCCAAGATATTATCTGAACTTAATCATTCAACATTCTACTCATAACTTCCTTCTTTTAAAAGTAGAAAAAGACCACTGACATTCAGTGGCCTATGCAGATAATACTTTTCTTCCTTTACGACGACGACGAGCTAATACATTACGGCCGTTTTTAGTACTCATACGCGTACGGAAACCGTGTACTTTTTTACGTTTACGATTATTCGGTTGGAAAGTTGGTTTTTTCATTTATTACACCTCCCTGAGGATACTCTTCTAAAGACATTCTTGTAAATTATAAGAAACATCGGGTGCAGTTGTCAAGGACAAGTTTTACACTCTCCTTCATTCTCTACTTTAACGGCCCATTAACCGATCGTTGACCACAAGCAGCCGCTCCCATTCTTCTCTCATTTCATTCCAAGATTTATTTCATCATCATTTATTCCACAGAAGCCTTTTTGAAATAGATCCTAATTGAGATCAAACTAATTGAGCTCGATCAAACATCAGCTTCTTTGCTATGTGATTTGGATACGTGCCTTTTTGGAAAAGTGCTCTTTTATTTTTTCACCTCTACAACTATACACGATTCTTCTACACTTAGACAACCTTTCATGTGGATAACTGTTTTTCGACATCTTTCGAACTATCCTCAAGTTTATCGACACCTTATTCACATATCTTGTGTTGTGGACAACTTCTGAACACAAGATCCTGTGCTATGTGGATAAATACAAGAAAGCGTTGCGGTACAACACTTTTTTTGCTATGATTAATATGTTTTCACTCGTGGATAGCTATTTATCCTATTTATTTTGTCCACAACCTGTGGGTAAACTTGTGGACAGGTTTTCACAAGGGCTTAATATCTTTTCCACAGGAATGAGCATTCTGTTAAAAAGTTATTTTCCTACTATATTATATCACCCTCCACATTCAGGGTGTGTATGGATATTTATTCACTTACTTTCACACGTTGTACAAATGTTTTACAACGGCTTTTTCTGATGAAGGAAAACAGATATTATTTATGATTCGGGTTTAAAAGGAGGGTACGTCG